>NZ_QRKO01000008.1:0-88149 GCF_003471985.1 Collinsella sp. AM15-2
CAGGACCCCCGCCGCACGAAGTGCGCAGCGGGGGTCCTGCCATGTCCGAGGACGATTTGGGGGCAAAGCCCCCTGGCCTCCCCGGCGGGTATATGGGACGGCGACTACAAGTATTCGATCTGGGCGCCCTCGGTGTCGCACGTGAGGATATGCGTGTCGCACTTGGGGAACTGCTTGCGCAGCTTGACCTGCAGGAACTTTGCCACGATGGTGTCGTCGGTCACAGCCATGAGGGTCGAGCCCGAGCCGCTAATCCAGATGGTCTTAGCGCCGCCGTTAAGGCAGGTGTCGCGCACGGCGTTGTAGTCGGGAATCAGGCGGCGACGATAGGGCTCCTGAATGCGGTCGTCATTGGCGGCGGCAATCAGGTCAAGGTCGCCGGTCTCCAGGCCGCGCGTCATGCCGGCGATGCGGCCCATTTGCCATACGGCGGTGGAGAGTGGAATCTCCTGCGGCACGACCTTGCGCGCCTCGCTCGTATGTACCTCGTAGGGTGGAATCACGGTAATAAAACGTAAGCGATCGCTCACCTCGTAGCGCAGGCACTGGGGGAGCGAATCAGTCGGCGTAAAGGAGCAAACGGCACCGCCCAAGATGGCAGGGGCGACGTTATCGGGATGGCCCTCGACCTCGGTGGCAATGCGGACGAGCTCAGCGCGGTCAACGGTATGGCCCGTCAGCGCGGCGGCCGCCATAATGCCGGCGACGACGCAGGTGGAGCTGGAGCCCAGGCCGCGTGCGACGGGCACATCGGTTTGAATGTCGATGGCAACGGGAAAAGCCGGCTCGCCCCATGCGGCCAGCGCATCGACAAAGCTGACGTAAACCAGGTTGTTCTCGTTTTGGAACTCTTCGGGGCAGCCCGTGATGGTGAGCTTGTCGGCGCGCTCGAAGGTGAAGTGCGAGTAGAGGCTGACGGCCATGCCGAGGGTGTCGTAGCCGATGCCTAGGTTGGCGCTGGTTGCTGGGACGGTGATTTTGATCATGTGGGTCCTCCTGGGCGGGTCTGACCGTTTAGTTCGCTGCTCGGGCAGTCCTGGCTCGCTCGGAAAGCACATTAAGTGCTTTCCGGCTCGTGCGGAACTCGCGACGAACTAAACGGCCAGACCCGCTCGCGTGCTCGTCATCATCCCGAAAGCTAAATAAAAAGAAGGTGCGCCGGCTTTCGCCGGCGCTTAATAAGGGGTTTAGTTGGAAGCCATCTTTTTTGCTGCAGACTCTACGTAGTTGGCCATGTCGGCTACGTCGCAGACGTCTTCGAAGCGGACGGGCTTGGACTCGAGCTCGGCGAGCTGGGTCGGGGCGACCGTGTTGGTGGCCTGCTCGAGTACACGCATAGCCTCAAAATCATCCTCGGGAACGTCGAGGCCCAAGGCGTCGCAGCAGGCGCGCGGGAACTTGTAGGGGCTGGCGGTCGAAAGCAGCACGCGGGCCTTGGCGCCCTCGGCGGGAGCGACCTGCTCAAAGACGTGATAGCCGCAAGCGGTGTGCGGGTCGATCACGTAGCTGTTCGCATCCCAGCAGCTCTTGATGGCAGTGCAGACTTCGTCCTCGCTGGCCCAGCCGCAGCCAAAGACGCTCTGAATCTTTGCCAGCAGGTCGGCGGGAACCTCATAGCGGCCGGTCTGGGCAAGCTGCTCCATAAGGCCGGCAACGAGCTCGCAGTCGCCATCGGACAGGAAGTAGAGCATGCGCTCCAGGTTAGAGCTGATGAGGATGTCCATCGATGGCGAGATGGTCGTGAAGAACGGACGGTTGCGGTCGTAGACGCCGGTGGTCAGGAAGTCAGCGAGCACGTTGTTCTTGTCGCTCGCGACGATGAGCTTGGCGACGGGCAGGCCCATGCGCTTGGCATAGTAGCCGGCCAGGATATCGCCAAAGTTGCCGGTCGGTACGCAGAACTCCACGGAATCGCCGGCCTCGATGGCGCCGGCGCGCAGCAGCTGCGCATAGGCGGCAAAGTAGTAGACGACCTGCGGCACCAGGCGGCCGACGTTGATGGAGTTGGCGCTCGAAAGCACCGTGCCAGCGGCCTCCAGGCGCTCGGCAAGCTCCTTATCGGCAAAGATGCGCTTGACGGCGCTCTGGGCGTCGTCAAAGTTGCCGCGGATACCGCAGACGGCGACGTTGTCGCCCTCCTGCGTGGACATCTGCAGGTTCTGGACGCGGCTGACTTTGCCTTCGGGATAAAAGACGGTAATACCCGTGCCCGGAGCGTCGGCAAAGCCAGCGAGTGCGGCCTTGCCGGTGTCGCCCGACGTGGCGGTGACGATCATGATGCGCTCGGCGCCGCCGTCCTTGGCGGAAGTGCGGGCCATCAAGCGGGGGAGCATCTGCAGGGCGACGTCCTTAAAGGCACTCGTGGGGCCGCCAAAGAGCTCCATCACATAGGTCTGAGGGGCGTCAGCGCCCAGCGCAGCGTCGAGTTTGACGAGCGGCGTAACCTCTTCACTCGCGAACGTGCCGCGGTATGCCTCGTCGACACACGCCGAAATTTCTTCGGCCGTGTAATCATTCAGTAACATTCCCAACACATCTTGAGCGATTTCAAAGTACGATTTATCTGCAAGCGAGCTGATATCGACCTGCTGGGTGCCGAGCTCGTCCGAGACAAACAAACCCCCGTCGGGAGCGATGCCGGTGCGGATTGCCACCTTACTTGAGCACGATAAAGTGCGTCCTCGTGTACTATGATAAGTTCCCATATAACACTGCTCCTCGGATGCCTTGGTCCCAATCGGTGAAACCATGGTATCAGAGCGCGCAAAATAGGTTCGCAGAGGCTTTTTAGAAAGGTAACCTCCAGCCCATGATTAAGATTGCCAAGTTTGGCGGCTCGTCGGTCGCCGACGCCGAACACTTTAAGAAGATCAAGGCCATCGTCGATGCCGACCCGGCTCGCCGTTTTGTGGTGGTTTCCGCCTGCGGTCGCCGTTTTAAGGGCGACACCAAGGTGACCGACCTGCTCTATCTGGTCAATGCGCACGTTAAGTACCACGTGTCGTGTGAGGAGCTGCTCGAGGACATTGGCCAGCGCTATTTTGATATCGCGGACGAGCTGGAGCTCACCTATCCCATCCGTGAGGAGTTCGCGGCCTTTGCCGAGCGCGCCCGCTCCGGTGGCTACTCTACTGAGGAGCTCGTAAGCCGCGGCGAGTACTTTACCGCGCGCCTGATGGCCGAGTACCTGGGCCTACCGTTCCTGGACGCCGCGACGGTTGTGGCGTTCCATCACGACGGTACGCTCAGTATGAATCGCACCTCCGAGCTGGTGCAGGAGTACGGTCAGCAGGGCGGCTTTGTTATGCCCGGTTTCTACGGCGCGACGCGTGAGGGCCAGATCAAGCTGCTCGATCGTGGCGGCGGCGATATCTCGGGCTCGATCCTGGCCAAGTGCCTGGGCGCCGATCTGTACGAGAACTGGACCGACGTTTCGGGCTTCTATTCTGCCGATCCGCGTATTGTGCCCGAGGCGCAGCCCATCGCCCGCGTTACCTACGAGGAGCTGCGTGAGCTTTCGTACATGGGCGCAAGCGTCCTGCACGAGGAGGCCGTGTTCCCCGTGCGAGAGGCGGGTATCCCGCTGGTCATCAAGAACACCAATGCGCCGCAGGACCCCGGCACCATCATTAGCGAGACGGCTGACGAGGGCGAGGCAGAGCCCATCATTACCGGCGTGACCGGCAAACGCGGCTTTGTCGCCATCAACGTCGCCCGCGACCGCACCAAGCCCCGTGTCGGCTTTATGCGCCGTGCACTTTCGGTGTTCGAACGCTATGACGTTTCCGTCGAGCACATGCCCACTGGTGTCGACCGCTTTGGCGCCGTGGTGCAGGAGCAGGATGTGCACGATTCGCTGTACTCGCTTGTGGGCGACATCCAGCAGGAGGTCGAGCCGCTCGAGATCGAGGTTGTCGAGGGCCTGGCGCTCATCGCGACCGTCGGTCGTAACCTGCGCGGTCGTGCAGGTATCTCGGGCCATCTGTTTGGCATGCTCGGCCAGGCCGGCGTGAGCGTGCGCATGATTTCGCAGAGCTGTGACGAGATCAACATCATTATCGGTGTCGAGGAGAAGGACTTCGACCTGGCGATTCGGACCATTTACCGTGCCTTCTCCGACGAAAACGGCATTGTGAAGGTCTCCGATCTGGAGGCTCCTGCGCCGGTCGATCCCGCTCTGGCTGCGCTCAAAAAGTAGCGACTGCTCGGTAGATTTTTGGGTCATGTCTCAAAAATCTACGGTGGGGCGTTTCGTTTCGGTTTCGTTTCGACGGGGCGGGTTTCGTGCCCGCCCCGTTCTTGTATACACTGGCAACAATAATCGGCCTGCTTGGCGTGCGGGCAAAAGCCACAACCTTTAAAGGGGGAAGCATGAAACAGTACACGGTTGCTATTTTGGGCGCGACGGGAGCTGTAGGCACCCAGATGCTCGAGTGCCTCAACGAGCAGGAGTTCCCGGTTGGCAAGCTCAAGCTGCTGGCAAGCGCGCGTTCTGCGGGCAAGACCGTCGAGTTCCGCGGCGAGCAAATCGTGATCGAAGAGGCTTGCCCCGAGGCCTTTGAGGGCTGTGACATTGTGCTTGGAGCCGCCGGCGACGATATCGCCAAGGAACTGCTGCCCGAGGCCGTAAAGCGCGGCGCCGTCGTAGTCGACAACAGCCATGCCTTCCGTATGGATCCCGAGGTGCCGCTGGTCGTGCCCGAGATCAATGCCGACGATATCAAGTGGCATCACGGCCTTATCGCCAACCCCAACTGCGCGACCATCATCGGCCTGGTTCCCACGTGGCCGCTGCATCAGCTCGCCGGCGTGAAGCGCATGATCGTCTCGACGTATCAGGCGGCTTCGGGTGCCGGCGCTCCCGGTATGGCCGAGCTCGAGGCTCAGCTGGCCGCCCTGGGCCGTGGCGAGGAGGTTCCCGAGCCGCGCGCTTTTGCCGCCCAGCTGGCGAGTAACCTGATTCCGCAGATTGGCGGCGTCAAGGAGGAAGGCTTTACCTCCGAGGAGATGAAGTTGCAAAACGAGGGCCGTAAGATCATGCATCTGCCCGAGCTGCGCGTGAACTGCACTTGCGTGCGCGTGCCTGTACTGCGCTCGCACTCCGAGAGCATTACGCTCGAGTTTGAGCGTGACATTACGGTCGAGGAGGCTCGCGCCGCGCTGGCTGCCGCTCCGGGCGTGAAGCTGGTTGACGACATGAGCGCCGAGGATGCACACGACCGCTTCCCCATGCCGATGGATACGTCCGACCAGGACCTGATCTGGGTCGGTCGTGTGCGCCGCGATATCTCGAACCCCGAGGCCGCGCGTGGCATCACCTTCTGGTGCTGCGGCGACCAAATCCGTAAGGGCGCGGCAACCAACGCCGTCCAGATCGCTAAGCTGCTCTGCGAGTAGTGTGACCTGTCCGGCGGGGGCCGGGCTTAGTTTTCAGAACGTCCTCGACCATGTGTGGCGCCTTGTCCTGCTCCTTCGGAGCCGCGGACAAGGCGCCACACTGGTCTGCGGAGTGTTCTGAAAACTAAGCCCGGCCCCCGCCTGCGGTGACTCGGCTGCGAGCGGCCTGCGATGGGGCCATTGTTGGCCGGGGCCGCTGGGCTGATGTGAGGGCACGTGGCCGTTGCGGGCCCTGGCCCCGGCGGCGGCCTCGGCGCTTTGCGCCTGCCGCCTTTGGGGACTGTGGGGCGCGGCCGGCAGCTGCGGCGTTGCGCGCCTGCTGCCTTGGGTGACTTTGGGGTCGATTGGGGTTGTCTGCACAATTCGCGGTATTATGTTGCGGAGTTTTGAAAGGAGCCGCTGGTGGTCACGACGACATTTGCCTCGCCTTTGGGCGAAATCTTGCTTGCCGCTGACGGCCGCGGTCTGACGGGGCTTTGGTTTGAGGGACAGGAGCACTTTGGCTCCACGCTTCTCAAAGAAGATCCCGAACATGTTGAAGGCGCCGACGCGGTTTCCGGTACCGGTGGCATGTCGTCGGTAAGTCCCGCAAATGGTGCGGCTTCTTCGGTACTTGAGCGTTCGTGGGCTTGGCTGAATGCTTATTTTGCAGGGCAGGAACCTCGGTTTACGCCGCCGTTGCATTTGATTGGCACGGCGTTTCAGCGTGAAGTTTGGTACGAGCTGCTTTCTATTCCGCGTGGCGAGGTCGCTACGTATGGCGAGATCGCCCAGCGTGTTGCGGCTCGACATCGTGTACCGGGAAACGAGGCACCCGTTGTGTCTCCCCGTGCCGTGGGGGCCGCGGTCGCGCGTAATCCCATTTCGATTATTGTGCCGTGCCATCGCGTGGTTGCCGCCGATGGTTCGCTCAACGGATATGCCGGCGGGCTCGATCGCAAGGAGTGGCTGCTTCGGCTTGAGGGCGCGTACGAGGAGTAACGCTCGAGCACTTTGCATAACTAGGGCACCGTGAAAGGACGAGTCACTGTCCCTTCGCGCCCGGCATGCGTCAAAGCGCTCGACACGTGCGCCTTAAGTTTGGCTAAGCCACATCCTGCGTATTTAAAAACGCGCAGGTTGAGCAGCTAAGGCTGCGCTAAGGCGGTTGACGGTACGCTATCATCGGCAGTATCGAAACCTGTAGAGCCATGCGCCAAAGGAGCAACTATGAAGCTGATGCTTGCCGAGGACGAACCTGGTCTCTCCCGCGCCCTCACCGCGATTCTTCAACATAGCGACTACGAGGTCGACACCGCCCTCGACGGCTTGACGGCGCTCGAGAATCTACTCACCAACGATTACGACGCCGCAATCCTGGACATCATGATGCCCGGCATGGACGGCATCGAGGTGCTCAAGCGTACACGCGCCGCCGGAAAGCGACTGCCCATCATCATGCTCACGGCAAAAAGCGAGGTGTCCGATAAGGTCGAGGGCCTGGATGCCGGTGCCAACGATTACCTGACCAAGCCGTTTGCCGCCAAGGAACTGCTTGCGCGTATTCGTGCCATGACG
Organism: Collinsella sp. AM15-2; assembly: GCF_003471985.1. Lineage (NCBI taxonomy): Bacteria > Bacillati > Actinomycetota > Coriobacteriia > Coriobacteriales > Coriobacteriaceae > Collinsella > Collinsella sp. AM15-2. Next base: position 6,955 of record NZ_QRKO01000008.1, read on the forward strand.
CGTGCCGCGACGGCAATTGACGCCACGACGCTCAGCGTGGGTAACGTGCGCCTCGACACGGCGGCTTGCACGCTTGTGGGACCTTTGGGCGAGGAGCACCTGGCCAATCGCGAGTTTCAGCTTATGGAACTCTTTATGCGCAACGCCGGCACGCGCATGCCCACTGAACGTCTGATGCTCGAGGTTTGGGGTGAGGACGCGCCCGAAGGCGCCAACGTGGTGTGGGTTTATATCTCGTACCTGCGCAAAAAGCTGACGGCGCTTGGTGCCAACGTTGCCATCCGCGCGTCGCGCAACCAGGGATATTCGCTCGAGGTTGTCGAGGAAGGAGAACGGGCGTGAGCGTGCGCACGTGGTGCAAGCGCATGGCGGCGAAGCTCGGCATGGGTGTGGGCTCGGGTAATCCGGGGCGCGCCGATGCTGCCAGTGCAATGGGCCGTCGCCTGCGTCGTAAGTTCATCCTCGTTGCCATGGGCGCTGTGACCGTGGTGCTCACGCTCATCATCGCTGGCATCAACATTGTCAATTATTCGCATGTTTGCAAGATGGCCGATGCACGACTGGACTATATCCTGGCAGGCAAGGATGGCATTGATGGGGAGGGCGAGCCTAAGACCGGTCCCGGTCAGGATGCGGTTGCCGGCAAGGTTGCTACCGGTAACCGGGCGGCCGTTCGCGATGTGCATTTTGAAGGCATGACGGCGGAGTCTCCCTTCGACACGCGCTACTTTACGGTGTCGATTGCCGGCGGGCAGGTGACCGATGTCAACACGGCCCGCATTGCCGCGGTAGGTGCCAAGCGTGCCGCCCGCATCGCTGCAGGACTATATTCCAAGGGTTGGACTTCGGGCTTTTCTGGCAACTACCGTTATACGGCTACGGTTCAGGGCGACAAGACAACCTATGTGTTCGTGGACTGTTCGCGCGAGCTTGCAAGTTTCCATTCGTTTTTGAGCGCGAGTGTGGCAATCAGCTGCATTGGCTGGCTGGCGGTGCTGGCAATTGTAACGGTCGCCTCGGGTGCGGTGATTCGGCCGATGGTCGAGAGTTATAGCAAACAGAAGCGCTTCATTACCGATGCAAGCCACGAGATCAAAACGCCGCTGGCCGTGATTGACGCCGCCAACGAGGTCCAAGAGATCGAGAGCGGCGAGAGCGAGTGGACGCAGAGCATTCGCGAGCAGGTCGCGCGGCTGACGGCGCTCACGGAGCGTCTGGTGTTCCTGGCGCGTATGGACGAGGGTTCGGCCGGCTTTACTATGGCGACGATTGATCTTTCGGAGGCCGTGGACACGGCTGCGACGCCATTTGAATCGGTGGCGGTTTCGCGCGGAAAGCGGCTGTCGACGTCGGTCGCGAGCGGTGTGCGGGCCCATGCCGATGCCGCGGCAGTGGCGCAGGTTGTTGAGCTGCTGCTGGACAACGCCACACGCTACGCAAGCGAGGGCAGCGTGATCGAGCTGAGCCTGCGTGCCGTTTCGCGCGGTGCGGGCAAAGGCTCGGCCGAGCTTGTCGTATCGAATGCTGTTGATGAGCTGCCCGAGGGCGACCTGGACCGGCTGTTCGACCGCTTCTATCGTGCGGACGTGTCGCGCAGCTCCAAGACAGGTGGCTCGGGCGTGGGGCTGTCCGTCGTGCGCGCCATCGCCGAAGCCCATGGCGGATCCGCCACCGTATCCGGCCACGGTAACCAGATCACCTTCACCGTCCGCCTCTAAGACCTGCCAAAAAGGGACAGGTTTATTTTGGCAGGTTTTATCTGTGCAGACGGCAGCGGAGGCTGGCGGTGATCGGCGCCATGAACGCCACCGACCCAAATAAACGCACCTCTAACTGCTAAAATATGGACATCGTTGTTCGGCTCCCGAAGGAAAGGAGACGGTCATGCAGTACGAGATCGGCGGAGGGGCTTTCCCGGTTGTTACGTGCAACCTTAGCGACGGCGAATCCATGATCACCGAAAGCGGTGCCATGGTCTGGATGACCCCCAACATGGAGATGTCCACCTCGGGCGGTGGTATAGGCAAGATGTTCTCTAAGGCTTTTTCGGGTGAGGCGTTGTTCCAAAACATTTGGACCGCGCACGGCGATGGCATGATTGCGTTTGGCTCTTGCTTCCCCGGCCGCATTATACCGATCGAGATTGGCCCTGGTAAGAGCTGGATTTTGCAGAAGCGTTCGTTCCTTGCCGCGGAAAGTGGTGTTGAGCTGAGCATCCACTTTAACAAGAAGGCAAAGACCGGCGTCTTTGGCGGCGAGGGTTTTATCATGCAAAAGCTCACGGGCTCGGGTATTGCCTTTGCCGAGATCGACGGCGACCTAGTTGAGTACGAGCTTGCTGCTGGCCAGCAAATGATTGTAGATACCGGCAACGTGGCCGGCTTTGAGGAGACGGTGAGCATCGACGCGCAGATGGTCAAGGGCGTCAAAAACATCATGTTTGGCGGTGAAGGCGTGTTCAACACTGTGCTCACCGGTCCGGGGCGCATCTGGCTGCAGACAATGCCCATTTCCAATCTTGCGGCAGCAGTGGCTTCGATGACCAACAACAATAACTAATCGTGTATAGGATGACGCGCGCGGCGGGCCCGGCCTGTCGTGCGCGTTTTTTGGTGGCAAACGCCCTGTTTATCGGGTGCGGCTGTGCTCCTGCAGCGCATAGATCGACTTATCCATGTTGAACAGGTAGGCCACGACGCAGACAATAAAGAACGTCGGCAGACTGCTAAAGCCAAAGACCTCGCAGCCAATAAAGATGGGCGCGAGCAGCGTATTGGTGGCGCTGCCAAAGACGGCGGCGTATCCCAGCGCGGCGCAGAGCTCGACGGGCATGCCGAGAATCCCGGCGAGTACGACACCCAGGCTGGCTCCGATGGAGAGCAGCGGCGTCACCTCGCCACCCTGATATCCTGCGGCAAGCGTGGCGATGGTGAGTACGAATTTGAGCGCCCAGTCCCAAGGCATGATCGACGCCTCACCGTTGTCACCCAGTGCCGCGGATATCAGGTTGGTGCCAAGGCCGCAGTATCGCCCCTGCCACAGCGCGAACAGAATCGCCGACAGCGCAAGGCCCATAACGGCAACGCGTATGTAAGGGCTGGGGAGCAGCCGCGCTGCAAGGGTCTTGGCATGGTCAAGGCACCAGGCAAAAGCTCCACCTACCATACCAAACGCGATACCCAACAACGCCAGTCGTCCAAGACCGGGGAGGTCGAGCGCATACGAGGCGGTAACGGCGACCTCAAACTTCTCGAGCCCCAGAGCGCCGGAGGTCATGCTTGCGGCGAGCGAGGCTGTAAGCGCGGGAAACAGCGCGCGGTATTCCATGCGTCCTGCGACCAGTACTTCGATCGCAAAGACCGTGGCGGCGAGGGGCGTTCGGAAGAGTCCGGCAAAGCCGGCGGCCATGCCGATAAGCAAAAACGTGTTGCCGGGTTCTCGGAAAGGTAGACGTCGGCCGATCCAATGCGAGACGGTTGCGCCGATCTGCACGGCTACGCCTTCGCGTCCCGCGCTGCCGCCAAAGAGATGCGTGGCCCACGTGCTCAGCATAATGAGCGGCACCAGACGCGGGGAGATGGCGTCCTCGCGTCCGTGACCTACGTCGAATACTAAGCTCATGCCCCGATCGGTGCCTTTGCCCCAGGTGAGGTAGGCAAATACGATGGCCAAGCCCATGAGGGCGAGGAAGGGAAGGAGCAGTACGATGTGCTCGTCACGGAAGGCGCCGATTGCCAGGAGCACACGACCAAAAAGGGCACAGATGGCGCCAACGATAACGCCGATAGGGATTCCGACGGCGCCCATGAGCACGAGACCGCTATAGGTGTTGACCAGGCGTTTGATTCTGCTCGAAGCGCTGCTTTTTGACATTTTGCTTTCCGACACTTGCTCTCTTGATAGAAAAAGAGCTGGAGTTGCGCATCGTTGAGAGGCTTTCCAGCTTTAGCAAAACAAACTTATAAGATGCGACGGGCCGCGTCAAGATAATTACCGGACGGCCTAGGAGGCGGCTGGTTGGCTGGCTTAAAACCTAGCGCGTGAAATGACGCCCCACGCTATTCAGCGCGCTTGATAGGATGACGAACCACGGTCTTAAGTTTCTCCGGTGCACATTTGCGTGGATCGGAGAGATAGATTTCGTGATGTAAACGGGTGTCTGAGAAGTCGGGGGCATAGCCCTGTTCGGTCGCGTATTCATGCATGGCGTCTACGGTTGTCGGCTCGCTGTCATAGGGTCCGGTATGCATGCACTGAACGCAGAGACCCTCATCAACTTTAAGCAGCTCAACAGCGGTAAAGTCTAGTTTCTTTTTGGCCGTGGCTTCAGCGACTGCCCAGTCAAAATCATCTCGGCTGACGAAATCGGGCAGGCGGATGCACGAGATAAAGTTGAAATCGTCCTTGCGTACATAATCGATGTCGCCGCTCGGGGAGTCTTGCCACCAGAAACCCTCGAGCGGCGGTACCACAAAGTCGAAATAGCCCTCGATACTCCTTGAGCCTTTCTTCGACATCTTGACGGTATAGGCGATGCCGTAAAGTAGCGGCAGGGCGTTTTGATACTCGCCACCTTCGGTATTTGGGTCGCCCTTTCCGCGAACGGCAACGTAGCTCATAGGCGGGACTGTTACGATGCTCGGCTTGCTTGCAGGTTTGTAGAGCTCCTTGCATTCCTTCTTAAAGTCGAACGCCATGTTGGCCGCCTTTCTGCGTATTGGCCTGCTTAGATAGTTGAATCATATCATAGAAACGAACAGCTGTTCGAATGATTTGGCTGACAGATTGAGATGCGTGCGTTGTGTTTGGCGGTCGGCCTGACCCCGTTGATGATTTCTCGGCCTCCCCGGCGCCCTATCTATAGCTGCCGTTTCCCCATATAAAACCTGCCAAAATAAACCTGTCCCTTTTTGGTAGGTGGGAAATGGGTAATACTAAAGAGTTATCCGACCAGATGGGAATTAATCGATGGCCTATATCGAATTCAAAGACGTCATCAAGGCATACGGCGAGGGCGATGCCCGCATCCACGCGCTCGACGGCGCGAGCTTTACGGTCGAGCGCGGCGAGCTCGCCATCATTTTGGGTGCTTCGGGTGCCGGCAAGACCACGGCCCTCAACATTCTGGGCGGCATGGACACGGCGACCTCCGGCACTGTGACGGTGGACGGGCGCGACGTGAGCTCCGCGAACGAGGCGCAGCTCGTGGAATACCGCCGCGCCGACGTCGGCTTTGTCTTCCAGTTCTACAATTTGGTCCCCAACCTGACGGCGCTTGAGAACGTCGAACTCGCGGCGCAGATCTGCCCCGATTCGCTCGATGCCGAGCAAACGCTTCGCCAGGTTGGCCTGGGTGAGCGCCTCGCTAACTTTCCGGCGCAGCTTTCGGGCGGCGAGCAGCAGCGCGTATCCATCGCCCGCGCGCTGGCTAAGAACCCCAAGCTGCTTTTGTGCGACGAGCCTACGGGTGCACTCGACTACAAAACCGGCAAGCAGATCTTGCAGCTGCTACAGGACACTTGCCGCAAGCAAGGCATTACGGTCATCATCATCACCCACAACTCTGCGCTGGCGCCCATGGCCGATCGCCTGATCCGCTTTAAGAGCGGCCGCGTGGAGAGCGAGACGGTCCAGCAAAATCCCGTGCCTATCGAGACGATCGAGTGGTAGCGCCCATGGACCAGGACTGCCAAAACAGCCAAAACCGTGATACGGAGCACGTAGGTCGCGACCGAGAGTTCGCGACCTACCGCACCGCTCAAAGCTCAAACGATATGGTGCCGACGGTTTTTCGCCGCGGCATCTACCGCACAATCCGAGGCAGTCTTAAGCGCTTCTTGTCAATCGTGGTCATCACCGCGCTTGGCGTGAGCGTGATGTGCGGCCTTAAGGCGGGTTGCGAGGACCTGTGCGATTCGGTTGACGCCTACTTCGACCAGCAAAATGTCTATGACATTAACGTGCAGTCGACCTATGGCCTGACTGACGATGATCTCGACGCCATCCAAGAGGTCGATGGCGTCGAAACGGCCGAGGGCATCTACGCCGAGACCGCCTACACCGCCGTGGGCACAACGCGCGAGCGCGTGGTCGTGCAAAGTCTCTCCAAAGAGAATATTGACCAACCGGTGCTAGTGCGCGGCGAGCTGCCCGAGACTTCGGGCGAAGTGGCAGTGACCTCACGTTTTTTGAAGGCTTCGGGCAAGAAAATCGGCGATACGGTGAGCTTTGCCGCCAACGATGCGAGCTCGTCGAACCAAAGCGCCAAGGACCAGTTTGCCGATGGGGACTACACCATCACGGCCGAGGTTCTCGATCCTACCGACGTGAGCTCCGACTCGACAGTCAACGCCTTTCGCGCTGCTTCGACTGCGGACTACAAGTTCTACGTGAGCGAGGATGCCGCGACATCTTCTTCCTACTCCGCTGTCCACGTGGTCGTCGAGGGAGCCAAGAGCCTCAACTCCTATTCGGATGCCTACTCGGCAAAGATCAATGAGGTCAAGGGCAATATCGAGAAGATCCGCGAGGAGCGTGAGAAGGCGCGCGCCCAGGAGCTGACGGTCGACACACCGGCGAGCTTGGACGCAGCTGAGCGTCAGGCGAATATGGTCTTTGGGATCGAGCAGGACAACATCAATCGCATGGCCGAGGGCAGCGACGAGCGTGCGCAGGCGCAAGCCGACCTGGACCAGCGCCGTGCCGCCGCCGACCAGCAGTTTGCCGATGCCCGCGCCGAGCTCTCTGACCTGGGCGAATGCACCTGGTACATCCAGGACCGCGGCAATATCGCAAGCTACTCGAGCGTCGAGAGCGATAGTTCTTCGATCGAGGCCATCGCCACGGTGTTCCCGTTCATCTTCTTTATCGTCGCCGTGCTTATCAGTCTCACCACCGCCACCCGCATGGTCGAGGAGGAGCGCACGCTTATTGGCCTGTACAAGGCGCTCGGCTATTCACGCGGGCGCATCCTGTCCAAATATGTGGACTACTCGCTGTGGGCGTGTCTGATCGGTGGCGTGCTCGGCAATATCATCGGATTTGTGGGTCTGCCGCTGTTCTTGTTTACGGTGTTCGACGACATGTACTCGCTGCCCCAGATGCTGCTTTCGTACGACATCGTGTCCTCGATCGTTTCGGTGGCGCTGTTTGCCGTGGGCGTGGTGGGAGCCACGATTATCGCCTGCCGCCACGAGATGGCCGAGACCCCTGCCTCGCTCATGCGCCCCAAGGCTCCGCGCGCCGGCTCGCGCATTCTGCTCGAGCGCATTGGCTTTATCTGGCACCGCATGGGCTTTTTGAACAAGGTCGCTGCACGCAACCTGTTCCGCTACAAAAAGCGCGCCTTTATGACCATCTTCGGTATCGCTGGCTGCACGGCGCTCGTGATCTGCGGTATGGGCATCCGCGATACGTCGGTGGCGCTTTCGCCCAAGCAGTACGGGCATATCACGCGCTACGACCTGCTGGCGGTCGCCAATCCCGACGATTTTTCGCAGACGTGCGCGGCGCTCGACGAGCGAAGCGCAGCCAAGGATTCCGACGTGACCGTGACTTCGACGCTGCCGATTATGACCGACAACGTCACCTTTACATTTGGCGGCAAGAGCGAGACCGTGCAACTGATCGTGGTGCCCGATGACCGCGCGAACGACCTGGACGACTACGTGTGTCTCGAGGACGAGTCCAAAGAACTGCTCGCCCTGCGTGGCGGAGATGTGTATTTGAGCAAGAGCTCTCAGCTGGTGCTGGGGATCAAGCCGGGCGATACGGCACACGTCCAGGATTCGTCGCTCAATGTTGCCAAGGTCAAGGTCAGCGACATTTCGCTCAACTATCTGGGCAACACGCTTTACATGACGCAGAGCACCTATGAGCGCGCGTTCGGTCGAAGCGCGCGCCTCAACGGCATCCTTGCGCTGCTCAAGGGCTCGTCGGCCGATCAGATTGCGTTTAGCAAGAAGCTTAAGAGTGACGGTTGGCTCACAATTTCGAGTACGGCCGAGCATTGGGAAAACTATGAGGCGAACTTTACGATTATCAATTCGGTCGTGGTGCTCGTGACCTTTATGGCGGCGTGCCTGTCGTTTGTGGTGGTGTTTACGCTGTCTAATACGAATATTTCGGAGCGCGAACGCGAGCTGGCGACCATCAAGGTGCTGGGCTTCCGCCGTGGCGAGGTGCACCACTACGTCAACAAGGAGACGTTGATCCTCACGGCGATCGGCGCTGCGCTGGGCGTGCCGCTGGGCGGCTTGCTGGCCGAGAGTTTTACGTACATTTTGCAGATGCCGTCGCTGTATTTTGATGTTGAGGTCGAGCCGCTGAGCTACGTGCTATCCGTGCTTCTGGCCTTTGGCTTTACGTTTATCGTCAACCTCGCCACCAACCGTACCCTCAACAAGATCGACATGGTCGGCGCCCTCAAGAGCGCCGAGTAACCTGCCAAAAAGGGACAGGTTTATTTTGGCAGGTTTTATCTGGGCAAACGCCGGACAACCATTATGTGGCCCGGCGTTTGCCCCGTCAAACGGGCTTTTCCATTTGCCTTTCATTCTATTTGGTTTTCGCTCGCAGGCGTGGATGAGAGGCTCTCTTTAGCCTTCGAGATTGGGCTTGTATGGGTCGTATGCCACAAAATGGGCCTATCTACTACGTTTGCTACCACACCCTCGACCGTGACAAAGATTATGAAATTAAAACCGCAGGTAGAGGGCTTGCCAGTTTTCGGAAAAGGCGGGTATGGTCGGCCCTCTCGAGTTAAACGTAGTAAATAGGCCCTTTTCTTGGCGCGCGGTCAGCTCAATGCTAATCTCCGTGCCGGAACTGACCCAGTTGTTTGTAAGTTGCGGTGATATACGGACTGTTTGGCGCTTTGGAGCTTCAAAACAGTCCCTATCTCACCGCAACTTAGGAGAAGGGCGGGGGCGGTTGGGTGCTGGTGGGTCGGAGCGTGTTAGGCCTGTTTGCGGTGCTTCCATTGTTTGCGGCACCAGCGCATGAGCGCCTTTATGACGGGAATCGTGATGAGGATGATCCATGCAGGATGGGGCTGTCCCAAACAGAGCCACATGTAGAGGAACCAAGCGATGGCGGCTGCCGAGTAGATGGCCTCGATCAGCTTAGACAGGTGGCGCCGATCGATGAAGTCACCAATCGCGTAGTAGACGGGAACCAGAAAGACGAGGAAAAGCCCCATGCCCCATGTGCCGTAGACAATGCCGAGCACCAGATAGGCGAGAGTGACAAGTGCGGGGAAGGGGAATTTGTTCCATGCACGTCCGACCTTGGTGTGGAAATGCTTGCCATGATGGTCGAGCTTGTCGTGTGCTTCCTTCCAGCTGGAAAACGTCTCGCCGTCGATGGTGACGGTGCCGTCGTCATTGGTGCGTACGCTATGTCCATCGTCCTCAAGCGTATCGATATGCACGCCGTCCGGCCCCACATGCACCTCTTCGCCCTTGCGCTCGTTGGTCACATGGATGCCGCTCCAACCAACATGGACTTCCTCGCCTTTATTGGGATCAATGACGTGGATACCGCGCGCGAGGGAAATATCGACAAGTGGTTTGTCGCCGCAATCGGCGTGCTCGGCAGAATCCTCGGCCTCGTCAGCCACATCCGCCGTCTCGGTGTCGGCGCTACCGTCCTCCAGGTCGTCGGCATCGTTGGCCGCCTCCCCATATAACAGCTCGTCCAACGACACGTCATACAGCGCGGCGAGCGCAATGAGGTTATCGGTATCGGGTGAGGACTCGCTGCGCTCCCATTTACTAACAGCCTGGCGGCTTACGCCCAGCTGGGCAGCAAGCGCCTCCTGAGAAAGGCCGGCAGCTTTACGGCGATCGACGAGGCGCTGCGCCATCGCAAGATCCATGGTGGTTCCTTTCGTTTGATGGTCGAATCGAATGAGCCGAGTATGCCGAGAACAACCGGTAGCGACCACCATTTCTAGTTAGAATCTGCCCCAACCCTACCGCAACTACCGGTAGCAACCCCTAGCGACCAGCCATTTTAGGACAAATGTCAGTGCTACTCTCAGCTAAGAGCCTGCAACATCCCAAAATCTCAGCCCAGGCACCCGCAGCGAGAAGGCGAATAACCTCGGCCTCCCTAGTTACCGCAGGAGGCCCCAGGGCTTTCCTCCCAAATCTTTCCGCAGGACGGAAGGACCCCGCCGCGCGAAGCGCGCAGCGGGGTCCTGACATGTCCGAGGACGATTTGGGAGGAAAGCCCTGGGGCCTCCGATGAGAGCAGTTCCAGCCGAGGCTATTCGTCGCCGAAGCTGATGCCCAACGCCTTGGCCTCGCGCACCAGGTCGCTCTGGGGGTCGACAAACTTGAGCTTGCCGGCGACCTCCTCGAGCGGCATGTGGCACATCTTGCCGTCACGCAGGGCAATCATGTAGCCAAACTCGCCGCGCAGGCAGCCGAGCGCTGCCTCGACGCCGCACTGGGTCGCAAAGATGCGGTCCTGGGCGTCGGGCTGGCCGCCGCGCTGTGTGTGGCCGGGGATGGCGACGCGGGTCTCGCGACCGGTCTTGGCCTCGATCTCCTTGGCGATGTCGTAGACAATCGACGGGCTCGTTCGCTCGGCGAGCTTCTTCTTGTACTCCTTCTTGGACAGTGCCGCGTCCTCCTTGGAGATAGCGCCCTCGGCGACGGCCACGATGGTAAAGCGGCTGCCGGTCTCCATGCGATGCTCGATGGTCTTGATGACGTTGTCCATGTCGTAGGGGATCTCGGGAATCAAGATGACGTCCGCGCCGCCCGCGACGCCGGCATACAGCGGAATCCAACCGACCTTGTGGCCCATGATCTCGATGACAAACACGCGGCCGTGACTCGAGGCAGTGGTGTGGATGTCGTCGATGCACTTGGTGGCGACGTCGATGGCGCTCGTAAAGCCAAACGTCAGCTCGGTGCCCCAGGTGTCGTTATCGATGGTCTTGGGCAGGGCGATAACGTTGAGGCCTTCTTCGCGCAGGCGGTTGGCGGTCTTGGTGGATCCGTTGCCGCCCAGCATAAACAGGCAGTCGAGCTGCAGCTTGTGATAGGTGTGGACCATTGCGGGCACCTTCTCGACGCCGTCGGCCTCGGGGATGTCGAGGCGCTTGAACGGCGTGCGGCTCGTGCCCAGGATGGTGCCGCCACGGGTGAGGATGCCGCTAAAATCGGCGGGCGTCATGACACGGAACCTGCTGTAGATAAGGCCCTGGTAGCCGTCCTCAAAACCATAGATCTCGATAGGCTCTTCGCTATTGGTTATAAGCGTTTTGACGATGCCGCGCATGGTGGCGTTGAGCGCTTGGCAGTCGCCGCCACTGGTAAGAAGACCGATCCTAAGCATGATGAATCCTTCCGGGCAAGTTATAACATGCGCATAAGTTTACCCCCGCACACTGTTGATACGGGGGTAAAACGTGTTAGCTCAAGCGTATGGAAATGTAAGCAACGCCAGGGAACGTAAGGTCGACGGGCCTGGCTCCTTACAGTGCGAAGGCATCGACGTTGCCCCAGTGGCGGCGCAGCGTGATGGCGGCAGCGGGCTCGGTATTGTCAAAGACGACCGACCATTGCGTATTGCTGGTGATGTCTTCCGGATTGGGCTCTTGCGCCGCAGCGCGAAGGGCCTTCCAAGCGACTGCCTCGTCTTGGGCGCCGGCATGGGCGTCGAGGACATCGGCGATTGCGACGGCGCGCTCTTTACCATGGCCCAGCTCGCCATTCTTTTGGTTGGGCAGCACTTCGTCGCCATAGCAGGCGTAAAGTTTGTAACCTGGCGTACAGGAGTCGCTTTGAAAGCGCGGTCCGGATCGCGCGGATCCCACTCTACTACGCGCGCGTCACCGGTGGCGTCGTTGATAAAGAAGTGGTAATCGCGTCCTGCCATGGCGTGCATGTCGTAGGCGGAAAGCAGGTCGACAGCTTCTTGCGTGGTGGCGGCACGGTCGAGCACCAGACGGATGGCGAGCGAGGTATTGATGACGGGGCGCTGCGTGTCCTGGTCACAGGGTTTGGAATCCAGGGTGAGCACGGCAATGGACACGCCACATTCGTTGACGCCGTCGAGCTGGGCAAACGGGCCCATGAGTGCGGCGGCGCGTCCGGCGACGGAGTCAAGCGGAGTGTTATCGCCCAGGTTGTTAAGGGCGGCAAACCCGATGGAGGCATAGCCGCCGCGTGGGTGATTGCGCACCAGCAGCGCCGAGGTGTCGTCCTTAAAGTCGTAATTGCGACCGGTACGCACGCGGCCTTCGGCATCTACGGCGACAAAAGCGCTGCAGGCAAACTGGGGCGCCTGGACATGTGCCGGCACACCGGGCAGCACCTGCGCCACCACGGCATCGATGTAGGCCTGGTCATCGCGCACGCCAGCGGCGATGATGCGATCAAGATCGTAGTCGTAGGCGATGTCGATTGCGTACAGGTCATAGCCATCCGTGTAGCCGGTCAAGCGTTTGAGTGACGCGGCGGACTTGATTTGTTTGTGATAAACGGTGCCGGTGGCAGCGGCAAGGCCGACGGCGACTCCCGCGACACCGCAGGCGATGGCAATGTTACGTGGCTTCATGACGGCTCCTTTCGTCCTGTTAGCGTAATTGTCGCAAAAGGAGTGCGGGCATGATGGCTCAACTTGGCGAGCGGCGCGGGATTAAACATGGAATGAAAGGCACGGCACTGGCGCGGCGGGGTATGCTGGAGGGGACCATCAACCCAGCGAAAGGGGAGAGCATGACGGATCAGGAAACGCCCGAGCGCGCGCATGTGACGGCCGATGATATCGAGGCCGCCAACGACCTTATCGACTTTATCGAGGCATGCCCCAGCATGTTCCATACGGCGGCGACCATTATGGCCGAGCTCGACGAGGCGGGCTTTACCTACCTGCCCGAGAATGCGGCGTGGGACATCGAACCAGGCGGGCGTTATTACACGCAGCGCAATACCTCGAGCGTTGTTGCCTTTAAGGTGGGCGAGGACCTGGCTGCTACGTGGGGCGAGGACGGCGTTGCCGGCGACTATCATTTTCAGCTCACGGCGTCGCACAGCGATTCGCCGACGTTTAAGGTCAAGGCCGTGCCTGAGCTTGACGGCGCGGGCGAGACGCTGCGCCTGAACACCGAGGCCTACGGCGGCATGATCGACTACACCTGGTTCGATCGTCCGCTGGCACTCGCGGGCCGCGTGTTGGTACGCGAGGGCGACCGTATCGAGAGTCGTCTGCTTGCCACCGAGCGCGAGGTCGCTATTATCCCGAGCCTTGCTATCCATATGAACCGCGGCGTTAACGAGGGCTTTGCTCCCAATCGCGCCGTCGACCTGTGCCCGCTCATCAGCGCCGGTGACCTTAAGCAGGGAGATTTTGACGCCCTGATCGCCGACGAACTGGACGTTGAGCCCGAGCAAATTTTGGGCCGCGATCTGTTCCTGGTCAATCGTCAGGATGCGCGCATTTGGGGCTGGGCCGACGAGTTTATCTCGACGCCCAAGCTCGACGACCTGGCCTGCGCCTACACCTCGCTACAGGCATTTTTGGGTGCCGAGAACGCGCACGACGTTTCGGTCTTCTGCTGCTTTGATAATGAGGAGGTTGGCTCCGAGACCAAGCAGGGCGCCATGTCGACGTTCTTGGCCGATGCACTGCGCCGCATTAACGGCTCGCTGGGCTTTGACGACGAGTCGTACCACCGTGCGCTTGCCGCTTCGATGCTCGTGAGCTGCGACAACGCGCATGCCGTGCACCCCAACCACGCCGAGAAGTGCGACGCCCGCAACCAGGTTGTGCTCAACGGCGGCATCGTCATCAAGGAGGCCGCCAACCAGCACTACTGCACCGATGCCTTTAGTCGCGCGGTGTTCCAGGCCATCTGCGATGACACTGACGTACCCACGCAGGCCTTCGCAAACAAGAGCGATATGGCGGGTGGCTCCACGCTCGGCAACCTGTCGAACATGCAGGCGAGCATGCATGCCGTGGACGTGGGCCTGCCGCAGCTTGCCATGCACTCGAGCTACGAGACCGGCGGCGTGCGCGACGTGATGTACGCCATCCGCGCCCTCACCGCCTTCTACGAGCGCAACCTAACCATCAACGGCGCCGAAAGCGTGGAACTCTAAATGCGAGCCGAAGAAATGAAGGCCGAGCGTGGGGCTCAGCTTATTGATCGGGGTTTACAGCTGTTCGTCGCCGCTTGCCATGAGTCAGGGGTCGACGTGTCCAAGGCGCGACCAACGAGTGCTGAAGAACTCAAGCGTAACGCCTATTCGGACCGCTATGACGAGGAGACGGACTGGCTCTAATAAGCGAAGTGTCGAAAACGCTAGATGTATGTTTGATATCACTTTGGCGAGAGTGTCGCAGACAGAACTACCGGTATGGCGCAAGCCAACCTGACCCCATTGCGCCAAACCTACCAAAAAGGGACAGGTTTATTTTGGCAGGTTTTATCTGGGCAAATGCCACAACGCCAACGGCAAGACGGAACTGCTAAGGCTTGCAGATGAAGCCGACGCCAGCGAAACGCCGCAGGTAGAGCGCACGCCAGCGAGAGCCCGCCGTTTGAGCCAAGGTGCCGTGAAATGAAAAGGCGCTGACCTTCTGGTCGCGCCTTTGAAATTGAACGGCAGATTGGCCAAACGGCGGGCTCGCAGCGTCGAGTGGTCCGCCGTTCGTTAGAACGGCGGAACCTAAGAGCGCAGCGTCGAGGGGTTCCGGCGTTTGGTAAAACGCCGGAACAATCAGTGTTCGATCCAGCAGCGTAGCGTCTCGCCGGCTTGCAGGTGACGCAGATTCTCCGCGGCGATATCGACCACGTTGTTGAGCGTGGCCTCTAGGTGGAACCAGCCGGAGACGTGCGGCGTGATGAGCATGTTGGGCGCGTCCCACAGCGGGCTTGTTGCGGGCAGGGGCTCGGGGTCGGTGACGTCGACCGCGGCGCCGGCAAGATGTCCCGACTCCAGGGCGGCAACCAAGTCGTCGGCGACCACAAGATCGCCGCGGCCGCCGTTGGCAAAGAAGGCGCCCGGTTTCATCGCGGCGAAGAACTCGGCGTTCGCCAGGCCGCGGGTCTCGGGTGTGCTGGGCATAAAGGATGCGACGATGTCGGCCTCGGCTAGGCGCTCGGACAGGGCATCCATGCCGTCCATGTCCTCAAACACAATGGGATAGACGAGCGGATGGCGCTTGATGCCGCGGACGTGCGCACCCATGCTGCGGCAGAGCGTGGCAAAGTGGCCGCCGATATCGCCCGCGCCCAGCACCAGCACGTTGGCATTTTTGAGCGAGGTGACCGGGCCCAAGTCCTCCCAGCGATGTTCGCGCTGCAGGTCCTGGTAGCCGGGCAGGCGCTTCATCATTGACAGCACCATGGCAAACATGTGCTCGCTCACGGCCTGGCCGTAGGCGCCCACCGAGCAGGAAAGCTTAGCGTCGGCCGGCACGGTGCCGGCGGCCAAGTAATCGTCATAGCCCGCGGTCTGCAGTTGCAGCAGCTGGAGGTGCTCGCATGCGGTAAGCAGGGCAGGGTCTATGTTGCCCAAGATCACGTCGGCGTTGGCGACTTGTTCACGCTTGATGGCGTCGGCGCTCGTGTAGATAAAGTCCTCGCCCGGAGCGCTCGACTCAAGAATTGCGCGATGGCGGTCGTTGACCGGCAACAAAACCAGGATGTTCACAAGCAGTCCTCTCCGCTCGGCCTGCCAAAAAGGGACAGGTTTATTTTGTCAGGTTTTATCAGGCAAAACGTTCAAATAAAAACGCCGGATGCAAGACGAGCGTGCCCGTCAGCATCCGGCGCATCCACGGTTACCAGCTCAGCAACTCGTAACCGTCCTCGGTCACCACGAGCTGTACCTCGCACTGGGCCGAATCGCTGCCGTCCTTGGTGCGCACACACCAACCGTCGCCCTTGCTAATCTTGATGTCGGGCGCTCCGGCGTTGACCATGGGCTCGATGGTAAAGACCATGCCCGGCACCATGATGGTGTCCACATCGGGCGCCTCGGTGGTAAAGCCCACAAACGGATCCTCGTGGAATTCCTTACCGATGCCGTGTCCGCCGTACTCGCGCACCACGCTAAAGCCGGCGTCCTCGACGGTCTTTTGCACGGCCTCGGCCATAACGGACAACGGCAGCCATGGCTTGACGGCCGCCAGACCCGCCTCCACGCTGGCGCGAGTGACGTCGACCAGACGCTGGCGCTCGGCAGAGACCTTGCCGATGCAGAACATGCGGCTCGAATCGCTAAAGTAGCCGTCCAAGATCGTGGAACAATCGACGTTGATGATGTCGCCCTCGTGCAGCACGTCCGTATCGCAGGGGATGCCGTGACAGACCACGTCGTTGATCGAGGTGCACACGCTCTTGGGGTAGCCCTCATAGTTGAGGTCGGCCGGCGTGCCACCGTGCTCGACGGTGTAGTCGTAGATCATCTGGTCGATCTGGTTGGTGGTCATGCCCGCGGCGATGTGCTCGCCTACGTAGTCGAGCACGCCCACGTTGATGGCGGCGGAGCGCTTGATGCCCTCGATGTCGGCGGGCGTCTTGTAGAGCGTACGGGGCAGAACCTCCCAGCCCTCTTCCCACAGGCGCTCGAGGCGCTCGTCGAAGGCGTTATGACATTTCTTATATTTTTTGCCGCTGCCGCACCAGCAAGCGTCGTTGCGGCCGGGCACGGGTCCTTTGTCATACATGGCTAACTTCCTTTCATTCGCAGCTAGTATAGCCCACCCACGCGGCCATAAAAGTTGCGGTGATATAGTTCCGATTTAAGCGGTTTAACAGCACAAACAGGAACTATATCACCGCAACTGATGGAGCGGGGTGGCGGGCACTAGCTGCTGCGTGGTTTTGCTAGTAGCTCGCCTGGCAGGGGATGCCGAGGGCGCGCACGCGTGCGGCGATCGTGTCGAGCACCTCGGGCGCCGCTTTGGCAAGGCCGGCGACCGGTGTCTCGCGAGCCACCGTGTAGATGGTCGCCTCCTGCGGGCGAATGCGCTCGAGCGCCGCGAGCCAAGGGCCGACGTACTCCTCGCCGGTGTTATCGAGAGACTTGCCCCGGTACTCACCGCTCAAAAACATCGTCTGGATAATGACATGACCGTCAAAGCTTGCGAACGTCTCGATCTGGTGCTCTACATCGTAGGGGCCAACGGGCTGGTCGAGCAGCTGGATAAATGCCGGATCGACCGTATCGAGCTTGAGGATGTTGTCGTCGACCATCATGAGCGCATCGTGTACCTGGGGACGGTCGGCACGCGTGCCGTTGGAGAGCACGGCAATCTTGGTGTTTGGTGCCAGCTGGTCGCGAAGCGCGACGGCGCCGGCGATGGCCTGCGGAAATTCCGGCGCGGCGGTGGGCTCGCCGTTGCCTGCGAAGGTGATCACATCGGGGAGCTCGCCCTCGGCTGCCATCTCGCGCAGCTTTGCCTCGAGCGCGTCGAGTACCACGGCAGCCGTGTTGTACGGCTCATGGCAGGGGCGCTCGGCGTTGAGGCCGTTTTCGCAGTAAATGCAGTCGAACGTGCAGATTTTGCCGCTGGCCGGCATCATGTTGACGCCGAGCGAGAGGCCAAGACGACGGCTGCGAACGGGCCCAAAGATGGGGCTGTCATTCAAAAACGTAGACATAGGCATATGCTCCTCAAGACAATTGTGCCTAAGCATAGCATCGGCTCCAAAGCAAGGTGCGGGCTCTTGCTTTACAAGTTTCGTTTTTTCACGTCGCTCGTTACGCCGTGCCATGAAAAGCCTCGGGTCGGGTACAGTTAATCTGTTAACAAGGCGTAAGGCAATGCGGGTCCATCCAACCGTACTGACGTACAACTGGATGGGCGTTGATGATGGGGGCACAACATGGATTTTACGATCGAGAATGCGGGCACCACGATTGCCTGTCGCGAATATGCCGGCCCGGATGTGTCGCCTGATACTCCTGCCTTGGTGTGCGTGCACGGCGCTTGTGTCGACGGCACATTTTTTGACGGCATCGCTTGTGAACTCAGTCGCAACTACCGCGTAATTGCCTACGACCGCCGCGGCTGTGGCGGCAGCAGCGAAGCGGCAGATGGCAGCTATGATCTTGCCGCTCAGGCCGCCGACCTGCAGGCCGTGATCGAACACGTTGGCGCTCCGACAAATGTGCTTGCGCACAGCGCCGGTACGTTGGTGGCGCTGGAGCTTCTTCGCAGCGAACCCCATCTCGTCGCCCGTGCGATTCTGCATGAGCCGGCTGTGTCGGCCGAAGGCGTCGGCATGGGTGCAGCTCCGATTTTGCTCGATATGATTGCGGTTGGAAAGGTTTCAAGGGCGCTTCGGCTTTTCTTGGGAGCTCTCGGCGACTTGGACCCCGAGGCTCCTGGGACGACCGAAGCGGAAGCCAAGCATGCCCTGCGCAATGGTCGTTGCTTTATGGCCAATGAATACGGAACAAATATGACATATGCTCCCGACTGGGAGCGTGCCCGCGCGTCAAAGGCGGTGTCGGCTGTGTTTTTGGGCGAGCTTTCGGTCGGTACACCCCGCGAGGCGGGCACGAGGGTGGCGGCTGAGCTTTTGGACTGTCCACTCGTAATGGTTCCCGGCGCGCACAACGGCCTACGCGATCGACCGGCAGCGGCTGCCCGGGCTGTCCGTGGCATCCTGGGGCTCTAGCAGCCGCAATAGCCAAAGCGGGCTTCACCCGCAGACGTTTCGGCCGTGCTAACAAATGTGTTCAAAACCTTACGTCTGCGGCTTCGATCGCGCCGTCTGCCAACTCATAAAAATGTAACAGCATTCACGTGCTTACCTGCATCGACAAGGTGTTACCCTTGTAACATTTGGAACCCACCGCTACCATGCGAAACTATCGAAAGGGCCCCATATGCTCAATAATCACGAGGTTAATCTAACCGACGAGGAGGCTGCCGCCGAGGTCGCCCGCGTCGCGAAGACCTACCCCGTGGTGCGTTTGCTGTCGGCCGATCAGATTAAGAGCGAGCCTAACTGCCTGCTCGCCGGTGATCGGTGTCCTTGCCTGCGTCAGTCAAGTCTTGAGGCCTTGGCAGACTCCGATGAGGTGTCGGAGCAACTGCTCAACGATGGTGTTGAGTACCGCGCCCGTCTGCGCCCTCTAAAGGTCGAGGGCGAGCCTCACGTCTTGCTGATGGTACGTCCGATCGATGAGCAGGAGGCCGCAGAAGAGGACCTTGTCTACACCGACGTGCTGACGAGTGTACGCAATCGCCGATATTACGAAGAAAAGCTTCGTAGCGCCCGCATGAAGGCCGGCGTGGCGGTGATCGACCTTGATGATTTTAGGGTCTTCAACGATACGTGTGGCCGCCATGCCGGCGACCTTGCGCTCGGTGCTGTAGCGACAGCCATACGCAGCGGTATTCGTTCGACTGACGAGCTTGTGCGCTATGGCTGCGACAAGTTTGTGGTCGTCATGCCCGATATTCCCTCCGATGACTTTACCCGTCGCCTGCATCAGGTATCCGATGCCGTTCATTCCACGGTTATTCCGGGCCATGAGTACGTGAGCTTGACGGCATGTGTTGGTGGTGTTCGCATTCATGGCGAGACGGTCGACGAGGGCGTTGGCCGCGCTGTCCAGTTACTGAGCCGCGCTAAGGCAAAAGCCGGTACGGTCGTGACCGATTCCGATTCCATCGAGGCCTTCCAAAGCGAAAAGCCTTTGGTGCTTATTATCGATGACTCCGAGATGAACCGAGCCATTCTCAACGAGATGCTCAAGGACGAGTATTGCATCCTCGAGGCCGATAACGGTCGTACGGCGCTCGACATGGTCGACCGCTATGGCGATAAGTTGTCGCTCGTGCTGCTGGATATTGTGATGCCGGGCATAAGCGGCGTTGAGGTGCTGGCCGATCTGTCGCGCCGATCGGGTATCGACAATCTGCCTGTCATCATGATTTCGAGCGAAGATTCCGATGATATGGTTCTGCGCGCGTATGAGCTGGGCGCCTCGGACTATATCAGCCGTCCATTTGACTCTCGTGTCGTACGCCGCCGTGTAAGCAACACCATCCGCCTGTACGCCAAGCAGCGTCGTCTGACGAGCCTGCTGTCCCAGCAGTACAACGAGCGCATCAAGAACAGCCGCATGCTCATCGACATCATGGCTGGCGTCATGGAGCTTCGCAATGGCGAGAGCGGCAGGCACGTTACGAACATCGAGAAGCTGACCGAGCTACTGCTTGCCTGCCTGGTCCAGCGTAGCGACAACATCTCCCTCGACAACGAGGAGCGCTCCACGATTGCCCTGGCTTCGGCGCTGCACGATATCGGCAAGATGTCGATTGACGATGCGATTCTCAACAATCCCGGGCGCCTCACGCCCGAGGAGTTCGAGATTATGAAGACGCATACCACGATCGGCGCCGACATACTGCGTGAGCTGGGTCGTCATCACGCCGGCAATGCGCTTATGGAATATGCGTACCAGATTGCGCGCTGGCATCATGAGCGCTGGGACGGCAAAGGTTATCCCGACGGCCTTAAGGGCGACGATATCCCCATTGCCGCACAGGTGGTTTCGGTGGCTGACGTGTACGATGCGCTGACGAGCGTGCGCGTATACAAAGACGCCATCCCGCACGAGGAAGCGATCCAGATGATTCTGGACGGCAAGTGCGGCACCTTTAACCCGTTGCTGCTCGACTGTTTGCTCGAGGTGCGAGACCGTATTGCCGAGACGTTGGCACGCCCCGCCGATATCGCCGCGTTTCCCACGATTTAGTTTGACCAAAGGAGTTTTTAATCCATGATTTCCATGCGTGAGGCGTATGAGAAGATCGGCGCCAATTATGATGACGCGTGCGCTCGGCTGATGGGCGAGGAAATGCTTGCCCGCTTTGCCCTCAAGTTTTTGGATGACGAGAGCATAGACAAGCTGGAGGCCGCCATGGCGGCAGGAGACGCCAAGGGTGCGTTTATGGCAGCGCACACGCTCAAGGGCGTGAGCCAGAACCTGGGATTCAACAATCTGTACGAGCCGGCGGTCGTGGTGACCGAAGCGCTGCGCGGCGCCGATGCCGTTGACGGCGCTCGCGAGGGAATGCA
Organism: Collinsella sp. AM15-2; assembly: GCF_003471985.1. NCBI lineage: Bacteria > Bacillati > Actinomycetota > Coriobacteriia > Coriobacteriales > Coriobacteriaceae > Collinsella > Collinsella sp. AM15-2. The sequence goes on from NZ_QRKO01000008.1 coordinate 28,025, forward strand.
TGCGCTGCAGCAGCAATATGCAGCTACGATGTCGGCCTTACGCGAGGCGGCAGAATAAGGGCTTACGAGCTTTGATGACTATGAGAGTGGATAATCTCCCGTTTTTGGCCCCGTGGTGGCCTCAAAGTGGGAGATTATCCACTCTCGTTCGGTAAGTGTCCAAAAATCCACTCTCACCCTTTCTGATTAGTGAATGGCCTATGCGCACTGGCAGGGCTTTCCGCATGCAATCCATATCGTTGTTCGATAAACTGTTCGAATAACGATAGAGTCGATGAGGGTGAGTGTATGTCCAACAGCGTTCAACGTATGGCCAAGGCGGGCGAAAATATCAGGAAGCTTGGTTTTTGCATGGCAGCCGTTTTTGCAGGGATGCTCGTCGCTTTTGCCGCGTTGGTTGTTTGCGTGATCTGGTATGCGGTTACAAACGTTGCTTCTGTCGATTCTTTTGGTGTCGTGACGCTTCTCAATGGCGGGTGCATCGTTATCCCAAGCGGACTGTGCCTGGCACTCGTTGTGGGTACTTCGCTTGTCGTTTTGTGCGGAATCAGCCGTAACATCTCGCGGGGCGTCTCGCCCTTTACCAAGACGCATGTGCGGCTTATCCGTGTTCTCGCGCTTGCCTTTGCTGTTAACGCCGCGGTTTCGCTTGTTGGTGCCTATGGATCGGTCAATCTCACCATTGGCGGACTGGAGCTTTACATCGTGCCTCATTCCTTCGTCATTGAGATTTGCCAAGGCGCTACCTTTGATACGGGGTCGTTTATCGGCGCAGTTGTCTGTTTGTTTATCTCGGCGATCTGGAGTTATGCCTCGCTGCTCCAAGAGCAGTCTGACGAGCTTGTGTAGGAGGAAACATGAGCTATCTCATCATCGAGCTTGAGACGCAGCTGCTTAAGACCGGAAAGACCAGCGCTGATCTGATTCGGGCGACGGGGCATACTCCGGCTAATATTTCAAAGCTTAGAAACGGAAAGATAAAAGCTATTCGCCTAAAGACGCTTCTCAATATCTGTGATGAGCTTGATTGTCAACCGGGAGATATTATTCAGCGCGTGAGCGAGAAAGAGCTTGAGGAGCTTATTGTCGAGCGCGCAAAAAATGTCGTGAGACAGATGCGGGACGGCGGAGGCAATGAGGTATCGCTTCCGACATCAGTCTTCGCTGTCGATTTGAGTGACGAGTAGCTTAAGGCAAACAACTAAAACGAAGTATCAGCGTGAAGGGACCTGTGTCTAACACGGGTCCCTTCTTTTAGATTATCTTGACAAATATGAGTTATCGAAAAACAATAACAACCATGGAAAACGATAAAGGAAAGAAGGAACGATATGAGCGGTTTTTCTATCAAGCAGAACGGGGGTCCAATGAACACATCAGCGATAAAGCTATCAAAGGTGTCAAAGCGCTATGGAAAACGGCGTGTGTTGCATGACGTTTCCTTCGAGGTGGGTCAGTCTGAGCTTTGCGCCCTTGTTGGTGCAAACGGGGCGGGTAAAAGCACGCTTATTAAAATAGTGCTGGGCCTCTGTGGGCCATCGTCGGGGAGTGTGGAGCTCTTTGGAGGCAAGTCGAAAAAAGAGCTGAGTCTGATGCGGACGCGTGTCGGCTATGTGCCAGATTCCAGCGGAGCATACCAATCCCTCAGTGCGGCTGAGAATCTTCGGATCCGATGTGCGGAATGGGGGCTCGATGAGAAACGTGAGGTTCCTCGCGTCTTGGGCCTTGTCGGGCTGGACGTCGATGAGAAAAAGAGCGTGGGCAGTTTTTCTCTGGGAATGAAACGGCGGCTGGATATAGCTACGGCTTTGTTGGGCGATACCGACGTACTCATTTTCGATGAGCCGGCAAATGGATTGGATCCGTTGGGCATCGAGAGTATATGGGCCCTTATCGGTCGATTGAATCAAGAACAGGGCAAAACCATGCTTATTTCTAGCCACGACTTGGATGAGCTGGCATCGGTTGCAACATGCTGCCTGTTTCTTCATGACGGCGAACTGCTGAAAAAGGAATCGATGGACGTCATAAGGGATGAGGCGTCGTCCTTAAAAGAGTATTACAGGCGCTTGATGAAGGCGGTCTCGCTATGAAGCGGGCGATCCATCCCATAAAGGCAGATATGATGCGTTTGTACAGGATGTTTCCGGCGAAGCTTGGTCTTGCGCTTATGCTGGCGTTCGGCCTTCTCTTCGGTGTCTTTCTAAAAAACGGAACAACGTTGCTCGCCTTTGGCAATAGCGTTTTTGGGGAGGATATTGGTTTCGTCTGGAATGTAATCGATCCTTCTGCACCCGATGAGTCCCTTGTGCGCAGTGCTTTTGCCGGCACCTCTCTGTTCGTTCCACTCATCGTTTGCCTGGCGATTTTACAGGAGCGCGGCTATGAAGAGGGATACCGAATTTCTTCAGCAAGAGGTCTTACCCGCTTTTATGGGGCTCTAGCTCATGCGCTTTCGTCTGCTTTAATAATTGGCGCAGCATATAGTGCGCTTTGCTTTCTTCTGTTTGCAATAGCCATAATACGTGGAGGGCATAGCTACGCGCATGGCATGCTGGCTGCATTTTTGCCTGCAATGATAGTCAACACTGTATTGGTGATATCGGTTGCGCTGGAGACGGTGACCATCTATCGGATTACAGGCAGCGCTGTATTGAGCGAGGCTGCAATAATAATCGGATTTGTCATGAGCTTGACGCTCTACGGAGCCTTCCTTCAGGCACCTATACCATCCTTGCGATGGATCTTCTTCCTTCCTGGGCCGTACCTTGGAGTCGGATGCGCCCTTGGGTATAGCGATATGGGGCAACTGGCGCTTCTGGGCTATGGCGTGGCAGCCAGCTGTTTATCGGTATTGATTTACGCTCTCGTGAGCTTTCGTGCTGGGGGTGTGCTCAATGGCTCGTCAGATTAAAAGATTCCTCCATTCAGAATTGAAGCACGTGAGTAAATGGACGTACGCCTTAATCCCGGCAATTTATGCGTGCATGGTGGTATTGCAGCTTAATTCTTTCCCGATGTGGTTCTGTAGCCTCCGTGAGAACAGTTTCTTGGGCTTTTTCCCAGACCCGACGCTTCGGCTATCGGCGGAGGATGTCCTTCTATTTGGTAATGCAGAGGTTTTTCGCGGTCTGCTGTTCAACGTAGCCCCGTTGGCTCATGCATTGTTCTTTCCGTTCATCGCGGCTTGTATTGTGCCGCGCTTTGTCAGTTCGGGCTTTGTCGAGGAACCGTGGGGGCTGTCGGAGGCTCGGGGAGGGAAGCGGGCGTGCGTTACCGTTGCGCGAACGGTGCTGTCTTCTTTCGCCCTATTGGGCGCGTTTATCCTGTCAAGTGTCGTTTTGTACTGTCTTAACTGCGCGATCGTTTTGGATGCTCAGCAGTATTTCAACCTGCATGTATTTTGCTATCGACTTGTTCTTGCCGCCGCCTGCCTTGCATACGTGGTTTCTTGCGTAATCGTTGTTTCCTATTTTGGGTCCGGCTTCGGTCCGATTGGCATGCTGTTGCTTGTCAACGTTGTAGCGATCTACATACAGATCGGGGCCAATTCCATGCTTCCGCTTCCAGCCTCGATGCTCATGTGGATTTGCGGCGTGACCCCGTTGGGGGACGGTCAATGCGTTTCGATTTTAATTGACTGCCTAATAAACGTAGCAAGCGTTTTTGCCATCTGCTTTACAGTCGACCGATTGCGGTCGAGATTTCTTTGATTGTTTGTGAGGGATGATCATACCGAGCATACCAAATACAGCGGGGGCGGGCACCGTGGCTGGTGTCCGCCCCCCCCTTGGCTTAGGAGGCTTTAACTTGTGTAGCTTGCGAGCTAACGGGCCTGCTTAACCTTGGCCGCTGCCTCGACAAACGACTTCCACAGGTTAAAGTCGGTCTCGAGCGTCTGCCAGGTGTATTCGGGATGCCATTGCACGCCCAGGCAGAACGGCTGGCCTTCGACTTCGATGCACTCGGGAACGCCGTCGGTTGCCTTGGCGACCAAGCGCGTGCTCTTACCCAGACGGTCGACGCAGCAGTGATGTGCCGAGTTGGTCTGGATCAGCCTGTGCCCGCCAAGCGCGCGCTCCAGCAGCGAGCCCGGCACGACCTCGACGGGATGCACGGGGTCGTTGAGCACGTGGGTATGGCGCCACTGAGTGCGGCCCTCGCGAGCGCCCAGGCTCGGCACGTCCATGCACAGGGTGCCGCCGGTGGCGACATTGAGCAACTGCGTGCCTCGGCAGGTGGTAAAGAGCGGCTTTTTGGCGCGAAGCACCTCGCCGACCAGCTTAAACTCAAAGCTATCGCGGATCTCGCAGCAGAGGGTGGGGTCGTAGGGTCGATCATCGCCCCAGCGCTTGGGATTGACATCGGGGCCGCCGGGAATGGCGATGCCGTCGGCGATATCGACGTAATGACGGATGACCTCAATGTCCTCGGTGATGGACATCTGCAGCGGCAGGCCGCCGGCGGCAAGGATGGCATCGACAAAGACACTTGCGATTTCCTCGTTGGGGGAGAGCGTCTCGCTTAAAAACGGCTTTGCCTCTTCCCAGCGTGGTGCGACCAGGATGAGCGGGCGGTCGGCGGGATCGACGTCGACGTGCGGAGTGTAGGACGATGAGGTGTGTGTTCCGATCATGGGTGTGGCTTTCGAATCTGAAGGTGACAGGGCGCATGAAAGACGTGGGACAACACTTCCGATGGATTTGTCCCACGGGATGGCTGGTTAGTGGCCCTTGATGGAGTTGAGGAAGTCTTGGGCGCGCTTGGTCTGGGGATGGTCGAAGAACTCGTCGGGCGTGCCGGTCTCTACGATCTGGCCGTCGGCCATAAAGACGACGCGATCAGCCACGCGGCGGGCAAAGTTCATCTCGTGCGTAATGACGATCATCGTCATGCCCTGCTGGGCCAGGCGAACCATGACCTCGAGCACCTCATTGATCATCTCGGGGTCCAGCGCACTCGTGGGCTCGTCAAAGAGCATGGCCTTGGGCTGCATGGCGAGGGAACGGGCGATGGCCACGCGCTGCTGCTGGCCGCCCGAAAGCTGTGCGGGCACCTTGTCGGCCTGCTCGGCCACGCCCACGCGGCTCAGCAGGTCCATGGCGCGCTCACGAGCTTCCTCCTTGGACACGCCCAGCACGTCGACCGGTCCCAGCATGACGTTCTGCAGCACCGTCATATGTGCAAACAGGTTGAACTGCTGAAACACCATGCCCAACTCGGCGCGCATGCGGGCAAGGTTTTTGCCTTCCTGCGGAAGCGGCTGACCTTCGATGAGGATCTCGCCCGAGTCGATGGTTTCCAGACGGTTGATGGTGCGGCACATGGTCGACTTGCCCGAGCCCGAGGGCCCGATCACCACGACGACCTCGCCACGGTCGACCGACAGATTGATGTCGTTGAGGACGTGCAGATCGCCATAGTGCTTATCGACGTGCTTGAGCTCGATAAGCGGCTGGTTGCCAGAAGTAGAAGTGCTCTGTGCCATGGTGCTCGGCTCCTTTTGACTGGAAATGGTAAAGCGTTAGCGGATGATCGTCGCGCCGGTCTTGTGCGAGACGTAGACAGCGGCCTTGTTGATCGCGACATTGATGAGGATGTAGATGATCGCGATGACCAGGTAGACCGACACGAGGGCGTCGTAGTTGGTAATGAGCACGCGGGCATTTTGCATGAGGTCGGGGTAGCTCACCACATAGGCGACGGTGGTGTCTTTGACTACGACCACGAGCTGCGAAATCAACGACGGAATGATAAAGCGAATCGCCTGCGGCAACACGATTTTAAAGGTGATTTTAGCCTTGGAGAGACCGAGTGCCTGGGCGGCCTCGACCTGACCGCGCGGCACGGCGTTGACGCCGGCACGGAAGATCTCGGCAAGTACGCCGGCTGCAGCGAGCGCGACGGGAAGCGTGAGCATCCAAAACGACGGCAGCGCGATCTTGTACTGGGGCAGCACCAAAAAGAAGAAGTAGATGAACAGAAGGCTCGGCACGCCACGGAAGAAATCGGTGAGCACACGGCAGACCAGCTGCAGCGGCTTAATGTCGCTGGTGCGGCCGAGCATGAGGGCCAGACCCAGTACCAGCGCGATAGCGCCGGCGGTGAGCGCGACCTTAACGGTGCCCTCAAAGCCGGCAAGCAAGAACTTCCAGGTGGTGAGGTGCGTAAAGAAATACCAATAGTGGACCGAAAGCTGACCAGTCACATAAAAGCGCTGCAGCACGAGGGCGACAAGGGCGGCCACGGCGACAAGCGAGATGGCGGTGCCGATGCGAATCTTGGCGCGCATTTTGGGGCCGGGAGCCTCGTAGAGCGCATCGCGCATGGTGAGCGCGGGGGAGGAGTGCTTGCTCATCGGAGGATCCTCACCTTCTTATCGATATAGTTGCCAATGTGGCTCACCACAAAGGCCGTGCCCAGGTAGCCGAGTGCCGAGATAAAGAACGCGACGACGCCGCCGAGCGAGCGCGTGTTGATGTAGCTCACCACGCCGGTGAGCTCCTGCGGTTTAAGCGGCACCTGGCTACCGAGCGCGGTGGTGAGCATGACGGCGATAAAGAGGTTCGTCATGGGCAATACGCTTGAGCGCAGTGCCTGCGGAATCACGATCTTGGCGAGGATGCGATTGAAGCTCATGCCGAGCGAACGTGCGGCTTCCACCTGGCCGACGCCGACGGTGTTGATGCCGCTCATAAAGTTCTCGGAGCCAAAGGCCGAGCCCAAAAGGACCGTGGCGACGATAACGCAGGTGCGGTAGGGCAGGACGACCTTGAGCGGTGGCAGCGCATAGACGACGATGATGAGCAGCGCGATGCCGGGGATGTTACGGAAGACCTGAACATACAGGTCGCCAAAGACGCGCAGCGGCTTGAGCGGCGACACGCGCATCACGGTGACGGCGACGGCCAGCACCATGGCGATGACAAACGACTCAAGTGTCATGCCCCAGGTTGCTAGCAACGCGTCGATATAGTTCTGGCCATAGAGCGACCAGAGCTCGGAGAGACTCATGCGGACCTCCCGCCGATAAGGAAAGGGGGCTCCCGTGTGTACGGAAGCCCCGACAACTCAGTGAGGAAACAGTTTAGCGCAATAAAGCGCATCATGCGTTTCCATATGGTTTCGTAGCGGCCGTTACTAGGCGTATTGCCTAGGCGCCGATCTCGGGTAGCTCGGGAACATTGGTGTCGCCCGTACGGTCGCCAATGCAGATCTGCCACAGTTCGGTCCAGGTGCCATCGTCCTCGATCTTCTTAAGGAAGTCGTTGACAAAGGCGACGCCGTCGGAATCGAGCGGCAGGCCGATGCCGTAGGGCTCCTTGCTGCCGAAGGGCTTACCGGCAATCTTGTACTTACCGGGCTCGCGGACCAGGGCGCTCTGCTGCATGTTGTTGTCGATGACGTAGGCATCGACGCGGCCCTGCTGGAGTGCCTGACGTGCCTCCTCGTCGGTCTTGAACTCCTGCTGGCTGGCCTTGGGGGCAAACTCCTCCAGGATGGCGGGGCCGTTGGAGCCGGACTGGACGGCGACGTTCTTGTCGGCCAGGTCGTCGACGCTCTTGATGTCGTCGTTGTCGGCGAGTACCAGGATGGCCTGCTGCGTGTAGTAATAGGGACCGGCAAAGGAGACAAGCTTCTTGCGCTCGTCGGTGATGGTGTAGGTGGCAAAGACGGCGTCGACCTGGCCGTTCTGTAGGACGGACTCGCGCGTGTCCGAGGTCACCTGGGTGATCTCGATCTTGTTCTCGCCCAGAATGTAGTTGGACAGGAGCTGCGCGATGCCGGCATCGAAGCCACGGGTCTGACCGTCTTTCTCGTTGAGGAGGGAGAAGAGCGTGGAGGTCTGAACGCCACCGATCTTAAAGACGCCGGCGTCCTTGACGGCCGTGGCCCAGGTGCTGGCGGCGATGGCATCGTCATCGGCCTTGGGACCGTTGTTAACGAGCTTGTCGAATGCCTTGGCGTCGAGCGTGGTGGAAGCCTCGGTACCCTCGGAGCTCTTGGAGGAACCGGCGGCGGAACCCTTGTCGGCCTCGGCGCTGGTGTCGGAGCAGCCGGCAAGACCAAGGCCGGCGACGGTTGCGAAGGTGGCGGCGACAAAGCCGCGGCGGTCGAGAACGACCTGCTGGGAGAGGTTCTTGCTCATAGGTGAACACCTTTCTCAATAAAATCCCTAGCGGTTGAGTAGAGTTATACCCCATCCCGCTCAAATGGGTCAACACGAAATAACTCAGAAACATACTTGTCTTATAGGTTATTCTACCTACCAAAAAGGGACAGGCACCTTTGTGGTGGTTCTTGCAGATGCAGCGGCATGCCTTGCTGTTTTGTCTCGATCTGTAACATCTGCAGCCATTTTTGCCGAGTAACTGTTACAGATTGAGATTTTCTCTTCAGGGGAATTCGAATGTCTCGATCTGTAATAGGTAGACGGCCAAAAGGTCTCTATCTGTTACAGATCGAGACAAAGGTTTGGAACTAAGACGTCTTATCTAGATCTGTAACAGTTAGACGGGAATTCGGGCCCTAGATGTTACAGATTGAGATAGTTGAGCTCAAAAATAAAAACTTCCGCAGGGGTGCTTCCCTTGCGGAGGTTTTTTACTCGTTGAGTAGTCTCACGGCTTCGGCGGCCATGTTCTCGGCCGTCATGCCGTTCTGAGCGAGCAGCTCGTTGGGGTCGTAGCGGTCGGGGAAGCCCTTGGCGATGCCGAAGGTGCGCGTGCGCAACGGCGTGCATGCCAGATAACATGCCACGCGCTCGCCCCAGCCGCCGTCCAAGATACCGTCCTCGAGGGTGACGACAACGCGATGCTCGGCGGCAAGGCTGTCGAGGAACTCGCGGTCGAGCTCGGTTGCAAAGCGCGGGTTGACGAGCGTGGCCTCGATGCCGTACTCGGCAGTCAGACGGTTTGCCACGCGCTCGCCCAGCTCAAAGAAATCGCCAAGCGCGAGCACGGCAACGTCGCGGCCCTGGCGCACGACGTTGTAGCGCGCGACGCCGTAATCGTCGCCCTCGGCAGGCGCCAAGTCGGGGCGGCTTACCAGGCCAATGCCCGGCACACGGATCGCTACGGGATGCTCGCGGTGGTCGAGCGACCAGCTCAGCATGGACAGATATTCCTCCATGCAGGCAGGTGCAAGGTAGTGCATGTTGGGAAGTCCGCCCAGCATGGAAATATCGAAGAACGAGAGGTGCGTCTCGGACGTGGTGCCAAAGATCGACGCGCCAAATACCAGGATGGTTGCAGGGGCGTCGTTGAGGCACAGGTCGTGCCACAGTTCGTCGTAGGCGCGCTGCAAAAACGTGCCGTACACACCAAAGACTGGCTTGGCGCCCGAGCGCGCAAGCGCGGTGGCAAAGGTCACGGCGTGTTCCTCGGCAATGCCCACGTCGACAAAGTGCTTGCCTGCCGCGGCGCGAAGCTCGGGTGTAAAGCCCATGATGTAGGGCGTGGCAGCCGTGATGCCCACAACCTGCGGATCGCGCTCGATGGCGGCGCTGAGCGCCTCGCCCGTAATGTCGGCATAGGTGCGCGGCGCAGGCTCGCTCGGATGGCCCGGGCAGAGCTTGCGCCCAGTCGCCATGTCAAACGGACCCACATGATGCCAGCGCTCGGGGTCGCTCTGGGCTGGCTCAAAGCCCTTGCCCTTTGCGGTGGAGACGTGCAGCACGATGGGATGATCGATATCGCGCAGCTCCTGCAGCGTGTCGACCAGGGTCAACACATCGTTGCCGGTGTCCAGATAGCGGTAGTCGAGCCCCATCGCGCGGAAAACGTTGCGCTCACAGGCGCCGTTGCTGGCGCGCAGCTCGGCCAGATTGCGATACAAGCCACCGTGGTTTTCGGCGATGGACTGGTCGTTATCGTTGACGATGATGATCAAGTTGCTGTCGAGTTCGGCGGCATTGTCGAGGCCCTCAAACGCCAAGCCGCCCGAAAGCGAGCCGTCGCCAATGATGGTAATGACGTTGTACGTATCGCCCGCCAGGTCACGAGCGTGTGCCAGGCCGCAGCCCAGGCTCACCGACGTGGAGGTATGGCCCATGGCAAACAAGTCGTGCTCGGACTCGTCGGGATTGGCAAAGCCAGAAGCCTCACCATAACGCTCCGGATCGATATAAGTGTACGCGCGCCCAGTCAGCGCCTTGTGGGCGTAGGTCTGGTGCGAAACGTCAAAGACAATCTTGTCGATGGGGGAGTTAAACACGCGATGAAGCGCAACCGTAAGCTCAACGACGCCCAGGTTGGGGGCAACGTGCCCGCCGACAGCGGCGGAGCTTTCGAGGATTGCCTGACGGATCTCGCCGCAGAGCAGCGGAAGCTCGGCGCGGTCGAGAGCCTTGACGTCCTCGGGCGTTGTCGTTTGCGTAAGCAGCATCGTTGTGGGTTACTCCATGCGAATCGAGCACCGGCGCTCCCTCGGCCGGCACAATTGCACAAAACAGTCTCGCACATTTTGGCGTTTGATATGTGACGGCGGCGCGGTAATTCGCCAACTGGCGGGGCAAAACGTTTTGTCTGATGCCATACTGGTAGATTCGATGATGATTTTATTCAATGCGTGCAGGCCGTGGCTTGTCGCCGGGAGTCGCTGGAAGGAGACAGCATGTCCGATGTCGCTCGTGCCGAGAAAATCGCGTGCGAAGTAGACCATGCTGCCCGTCAACTGGCACAGGCGGGCCGTCTGGACCTGACGCGCGAGTTTATCCAGCATGGCGACGTGACGGTGTATACGCATGTGACCTCGGTGGCGCGGGCAAGTCTGTCCTTTGCCGAGCGCTTGGGCCGTGCTGGCATTTCGGTCGACCGCGCCTCGCTGCTGCGCGGGGCCCTGCTGCACGATTACTTTCTCTATGACTGGCACGATCCCGACCCAAGCCATCGACTGCATGGCTTTCGTCACCCGTTTTTTGCCCTGGCGCGTGCGGAAGAAGATTATGAGCTGACGCCGCGCGAGCGGAATATCATCGTGCGCCATATGTTTCCGCTGGTACCGGTTCCACCGACGTGTCGTGAGGCATGGATTGTGTGTTTGGCAGACAAATGGTGCGCGCTGCGCGAGACGATTGCCGGCCGTCTGCCGCGCAAAGGCGGCGCGAACGATTTGAACGAGGGCTCGAGTGACGGCTCGAGCAAAGAATCGAACGAAAAGAGGAGAGGGTAGACGGTGGAAACCGCGATCGACATGGCATTTGACGGCGCGACGCTTGCCGCCTGTCCGCTCTCGGCGCTGGTGCTCTCGTTTGCCTTCTACGGTTTTTGCGGCTGGGTGTGGGAGTCGACAGTCTGCGCCATGCTCAACCACGGACGCTTTGCCAACAGCGGTTTTTTGCTGGGGCCGTGCTGCCCTATCTATGGTGTGGGCGGCATAGCCTGCTGGCTTTTGCTGCGCGGGATTCCGGATGCCTCGAGCCAGTTTGTTGCCGCGGCGCTCGTATGCAGCTTGATTGAGTACAGCGTAGGCGTGTTGTTGGAAAAAACAACAGGCGCGCGCTTTTGGGATTACTCGCACCTGCCGTTTAACCTGCACGGACGCATCTGTCTGTACTGGGCCTGCGCGTTTGGCCTGGGTGCGCTGTGTATTTGTCGTTTAGTGGAGCCGGCGGTGTTGGGGCTGCTTGGCCATCTGCCGGTGCTGATTGTGCGGCTGTCCGCCTTTATCGTCGCGGTCGCGATGATGGTTGACGCGGTGTGCTCGTTGGCGAGCTGGCGGCGTCTGTCCGATCAGCTGGAGCGCGTGCGCGCCGACCTTGCCGACCGCATCAACGAGTCGCTTGCCGATGCCTCGGACTCAATGCTCGAGCGCATTCCCGAATCGACGATTGACTCGGTGACACAGACGCACATCCGCAGCCGTGCCGTTAACGCGTGGCTGGCCGAGCTGGGTGACGCCGCGCTCGATGCCCTGCGCGAGAAGGCTTCGATGCCGACGTTTATCGCGGATGGTGCTCGCGGCCTGGCACTCGCTGCCCGCCGCGTGGCCGATGCCGCGCCGAGCATGCCGCGTCCGTCACTCAGTCGTCGCCTTGCCGGCAAGCGCATGAGCCGTCCGGTGCCGAGCGTGTCGCTCAGCCGTCGCGACCTGCGCTTCTTTAATGCCTTCCCGCGCTTGCGCATCAACCGCTACGAGGGCGTCATCCGAGCCACCGACCTTCGCGACCGAGCCCGCGAGCTGTTCCGGCGCTAGCTGGGACGGGCGCGCTCACGGCTCCCTTGCTTGCGTATTTCCCGTTCGTTTCGCGCCCGTTGCCGCGCCGTTTCCAAGATTGCGGCACCGTTTCCATTCGACAACGCAGCGTTTAACAACGCCGTATCTGGTCTACACCAGTTGCCCCTCGGCCGCATTATGGGCGCCGACAACGTCCATGCGACCAAGGGGGAGCGAATGTACGATACGGGATCGACAACGTTTATGCTCATCTGCACCATGCTCATGTTTTTAATGACACCGGGTCTGGCGTTTTTCTATGGCGGCCTGTCCAGGCGCAAAAATGTCATCAACACCATGCTCATGTGCTTTGGCGCCATTGGCCTGGTCGGTGTGCTGTGGATTGTTGCCGGCTGGTCGCTGGCCTATGGTGGTCACGCCGGGCGCGGGCTTTGTCGGGCCATGGGCAGCGCGCTCACGGGCCTGTTCTGCGTGCCGGAGCTCTCGTGGACCGGTAAGGGCGGCCTGTTCTACACGGGCGACGCGTCGCTGCTCATCTCGCAGGTTTTGGGCATTGTGGTGACGGTCGCTATTGTGTTGGTGCTCGACTTGGCAATCGCCGCGGTGGTCAAGGCGCTGTTCCATGGCAGCCTGCGCGTGGACGAGGCAGACGAGGCGCTGGGCCTGGATGCGAGTCAGCACGGCGAGAGCGCATACCCCTCCTTCTCGGGACTCGATTAGCGGCACGGCTTTCCCAGGCACCCGACCTTGCCCCTCAAACCGTCGCTTGCGTACCGAAGTACGCGGCGCTCCTCTTTCGGGGCAATCTCGGGCACCTGGAAAACCCGTGCCATGTGAAGGTAAATCAATTACTTTTATTGAAGAGAGGAATTCACTATGAAGAAGATTACAGCGATTGTTCGTGCCGAGAAGCTTGAGGTTCTTAAAGACGCGCTGTTTGATGCTGATGTTCGCGGCATGACCATCAACCAGGTGCAGGGCTGCGGCGCACAGCATGGCTGGAAGGAATACGTACGCGGCAACGAGTTGCTTGTCAACACGATCCCTAAGGTGCAGTTCACCCTTATCTGCGCCGACGAGCATGTCGACGGCATTGTCGAGATTATCTGCAACGCTGCTCGCACCGGTGCCGTTGGAGACGGCAAGATTTGGGTCGAGCCGGTCGAGGAGGTTATCCGCATTCGCACCGGCGAACACGGCCCCGCCGCGGTGTAGAATCGACCGCCTACCATCCGCAACGTTAAAATGCTGCAATGAGGCACAAGACTTGCGTTGCGGATGGGCGGATTATGGGTCGCAATAAATATCCCGAGGAGACGGTCGCGAAGATTCTCGACGCGGCGCTGAAGCTATTCTGCACACAGGGTTATGAGGGGACGAGCATTCAAGATATCGTCGACCGTCTCGATGGCATGACCAAGGGCGCTGTCTATCATCACTTCAAGAGCAAAGAAGAGATTTTCAACGCCGCGTTTGATCGGGCGATGACTCCGATTGTTGAGCAACGTCGCTCAACGCTTGGTATCGGCAATATGACCGGAGCCCAAAAGCTCAAGCGACTGTACGCGCCCGAGTCTGTCGTTCCACAAATTGAGCTATGGGCACGCATGCATCCTGCGGCAGATCCGGTAAAAAGCTCGCGTCTACTGGCGATGCAGTACCAGGGCTCGTTCGACGAGTCGGCCGATGGCTATCTCTTGCCAGTGATCGAGGAGGGCATCGACGATGGCTCCATTGCGTGCGAATGCCCGCGCGAAGCGGCTGAGGCCGTATCGTTGTTGGCGAATCTTTGGCTGCTGCCGCTGTTCCGTCCGCTCGAGACCAAGGATCGAATGCTCGCTCGCGCTCAATGTTTGGCGCAGATGGCTGCCGCGGTGGGACTCGATTTGGGCGAGGAAGTGCTTCAGACAACGGCGCAGATTTGGGACGTATGGGACCGCGCCGGGTGGTAATATAGATACCAACGGTATGTAATAGATTTGAACGGGCAGCTCCGGCTGCCCTTTTCAAGTCGATAAATACATACTATCGGTATGTATAGGGAGCGAACTTATGGCTGGGCTGAGAGACGTCAGCGTCTTGTTGGAACCAAAAATGGTGCGGCCAATTAGGCTCACGGAGCTTCTTGTTGCGCAGCTGTGCACGTATTCGATGCTGTCAGCGCTGTGCTTTGCGTATCCGCTTTACTTGTTCGATTGCAGCGGATCGTCAACGTTATATGGCGTCGTCGTGGCGATAGCGTTCATACCCGGCGTACTCGCAGCTCCGGTTGGCGGAATCTTGGCGGATCGGGGAAGACATCGCGAGGTCCTCGTGGCCCTCGGCATTGCTCTGATGACTGCATCGCTGCTGTCTATCCCCATGAAGCGCTCGTTGCCTCTTGCGGTCGTCGTAGTAGCGATACTTTGTGTTCAATATGGTGTTCAATCGCTGCTAAAGCCAATGCTCCAAATTGAGACGGTGCGCATGGCGGGTGAAAAGAAGGTTGAGCGGGCCACTGCATTGGTTTCGCAGGTGACCATGGTGAGCAATATCTTGGGTCCTGTGGTCGGGACGGCAGTCTATGGGTGCTTTGGCATCGATGCTCTTTGCACAACCGCGTCGGTGGCGTTTGCGATTTCAGCTCTCTTGTTTGGGGTCGCACTCAAGCAAAATGCCTCATCTGAAACGATGGGAGACGGCGCGACTCGCACGACATGCCGAAACGATTTTCGGGAGTCGATTCGGTATCTGTTGCAAAATGCATCATTGGTCGCCGTGATTTTGCTTGCGGCCGTTTTGAACCTTGCGTTGGTTGGGCTAACGATTGGCGCTCCCATTATTGTTACAAAGCATCTCGGCATGCAATCGTCCTGCGTTGGGATGGTTGAGGTTGCTCTGGGCTTGGGTGGTCTTACCGGCAGTGGCTTGGTCGGCATTTGGCCGCATCGCTTTTCTCTCAATGGCATATGTCGATATGTTGCGATGATCTGTTTAGGAGTCGTACCGATTATTGTCACGCTACTGTTCGGCGCAGATGTATGCGTGTTCACCGTGTTTGCGGTTGGTTCGGCATGGGTCATGGTGTGGGCAAGCATTGCGTCGGTTGAAATCATCGCGTTTGTTCAGTGGGCAGCGCCGACTGAGCTCTGCGGAAAAGTGCTTTCGGTCGTTTACATGGTCCTTTCCTGCGCAACGCCTATCGGCCAATTGGTTTACGGGCTCGCATACGATCGATGGACACCGGCGATTGTATTCGCAGGCATGCTGGCGGTGCTGACGTTGACGACGGCGCTGTTTTATCGGCTGAAAAGTTGCTTGTGGCGATTGTCTTAACGCGCTGGGGCACCGTGAATTTGTGGAGGCGGTGGTACGCCGCGCCGGGACGGCATTGTTTGGGCGTGCCTCTCTTTCGTCTAAAATAACGTGCAGACGAAAGAGAGGCACGCCCATGATCAAGATGTTCGCGAGTGACTTAGACGGAACGCTGCTTAACGCCCTGCACGAGGCAGACGGGACTATCCGCCGTGCCATTCGCGAGCTGACCGAGGCCGGCTTGCATGTGGTTCCCGCGACCGGACGCTCGACGCTGCCGATCGGTGAGCATGGCTTTACAGGCCTGGCGCTTGACGCCTGCTGCTCCAACGGATCCATCGTGCGCGACAGTCATGGCGAGGTGCTCAAAACCTGGACCGTCGACCCGCAGATCACTGAGGAGCTGCTCAAGGAGTTTCCGGATATCTGTTTTGATTGTTCTACGCCCGATGGCATGTTTTCGAGTGGATCGTTCGAGATGCATCAGGCGGGCTTTAAAAAGGACAGCCCCATCAAGCGTATCGTGATGCGTGGCATGCGTGCACGTGGCGGCTATCACGAGGAGCAGTATTTCGACCAGTCGATCGGCGACATCTTGCGTCATGACGTGTGCAAGATCAATTGTCGCGTGACCTCGCCCGAGCTGGAGCGTGACCTTAAGGCCTATCTTGCCGAGCGCTCGGACCGTGTGGTCAACGCGCCGTTCGATCCGGTGATGTTCGAGATCACGGACGTGGCATGCAACAAGGGCGAGAGCGTGGCCTGGCTGGCGGGCTACTACGGTATTGCCGAGGACGAGGTCGCGGTCTATGGAGACGGCGGCAACGACATCGCCATGCTCAAGCGTTTCCGCCACAGCTACGCGACCAAAAACGCAAGCGATGCAGCTAAGGTCGTCGCGAGCGCAACTATCGGCAGTTGCATGGCCCATGCCGTCCCCAAGCACATGCTCGCCACCATGCGCAAGCAGAACTCCCGCACCGTCATCGAATAATGTGACAAAGGAACTGCCCCTTCGCCACATCCAAAATATTGCCTTTACGTGTTGATGCACACGGCGTGCAATAATACTCGCACTGTGCAATAGCGCACAGACTGAGTAACAAGGAGGACGCTTGTCCCAGCTCGAGAAATGCGATCGCCGATCCCTTCGCTCGCAGCGTGCCCTTCGCCAGGCACTTGCCAGCGAGCTTGCCGAAAGCGGCGACCTTTCGCGCATTAATGTCGCGTCGCTCACCGAGCGCGCCGGCCTTACGCGCCGCACGTTCTATTCGCACTACCGCGATATCCCCGACTTTATCAATCAAATCGAGGACGGCTTGCTGGCCGAGATCCGTGAGCGCATTGAGCTCATCACTGCAGCTCAGCTGCCCGATCTCTATCACAACATCGATGAGCTCGAGCCGGCGCCCGGTTCGGTTGAGCTGCTGCGTTATCTTGCGGCCAACCGCGACTTAATCGGTGCGCTGCTGGGTCCGGGCGGCGACCAGGCCTTTATTAAAAGGATTATCGACACCGCGCGTGAGGCTGTGGTGCCGCGTGCGCAGACGGGCATTTTGGGCCTGGCGCTGGGCACGTTCTTTGACTACTACGTCACCTACGTCGTGAGCGCCGAGGTCGGCATGATTCAGCGCTGGTTTGAGCGTGGGCTCACCGAATCGCCCGAGGCCATGGCGCGCATTATGACGGTGCTCGCTTTTGTGCGCCCCGGCGACCTGTATGGCCAACCCATCGATATCAACGTGCCGGAATACGGCATGAAGCTATTGAACTTGCAGCTCGAGGACGCGGTCGACACCGCCGCAACCGTCGAGTCCAACAACTAAGAGGAGAGACAATGAGCAAACTCGTCGAGGGCATTAAGGACCGCATGGTCGCTGCCGCACGCGAGGCCGCGCCCGCCGTGGTGGACGCCGCGCAGAAGGCCGCGACCGCGGCAGCCGAGAAAGTTGCCGAGGCAGTTGCCGATGCCAAGAACACGGCAGGGGAGACGTCCATCGCTAGCGAGCCCGTCATCGCCGCCGAGCCCGTAGCCGCCGCCCAGGCCCCCGAAGGCGCGATCTTCAACCCCGACAACGCCCACGGCAACCTGCACCTGGGCATCGACGTGGGCTCCACTACCGTTAAGCTCGCCGTGCTCAACGATGACAACCAGATCGTTTACGCCAAGTACCAGCGCCACCACACCGACGTCCGTGCCTG
This sequence comes from Collinsella sp. AM15-2, assembly GCF_003471985.1. Classification (NCBI taxonomy): domain Bacteria; kingdom Bacillati; phylum Actinomycetota; class Coriobacteriia; order Coriobacteriales; family Coriobacteriaceae; genus Collinsella; species Collinsella sp. AM15-2. Next base: position 45,698 of record NZ_QRKO01000008.1, read on the forward strand.
CGCCCGCGACCTGTTCGAGGGTGCTGCGACTGTGCTGCCGGCTGCCCAAATGACCTGCGCCATCACCGGTTCGGGCGGTCTGCTGCTCTCCCAATGGCTCGACCTGGAGTTTGTCCAGGAAGTCATCGCCAGCAAGCGTGCCGTCGAGACCCTCATCCCGGCCACCGACGTCGCCATCGAGTTGGGCGGCGAGGACGCCAAGATCATCTACTTCGACAACGGCATCGAGCAGCGCATGAACGGCACCTGCGCCGGCGGTACGGGCGCCTTCATCGACCAGATGGCAACCCTGCTGCACACCGACGCGAGCGGCCTCAACGAGCTCGCGGCCAACGCCACCACCATCTATCCCATCGCCAGCCGCTGCGGCGTCTTTGCCAAGACCGACGTGCAGCCGCTGCTCAACGAGGGCGCCCGTCCCGAGGACGTGGCCGCCTCCATCTTCCAGGCCGTCGTGACCCAGACCATCTCGGGCCTGGCGTGCGGCCGTCCCATCCGCGGCAACGTCGCCTTCCTGGGCGGCCCGCTGCAGTATCTCTCCGAGCTGCGCCACCGCTTCTACCTCACGCTCAACCTGGACGAGGAGCACCGTATCGTGCCCCAAAACGCCCACCTGTTTGTAGCGAGCGGCGCCGCCATGGCGCACGAGTCCAACAAGCTCAGCACGTTCCCACAGCTTATCGAGGCCATCGACAGCTTGGGCGACACGCAGGGTGCTGAGGTCGAGCGCCTGGATCCGCTCTTTGCCACCGACGAGGACTTTGCCGAGTTCAAGGGTCGCCACGACACCGAGGTCGTCCCCAAGGGCAAGCTCGACGGCTACACCGGCCGCGTGTTCATCGGCATCGACGCCGGTTCCACCACCATGAAGGCCGCGCTCGTGGGCGAGGACGGCCAGCTGTTGCATACCTGGTACGGCAACAACAACGGTGACATCCTGGGCACGGCCAAGGTCATCATGGCCGATTTCTACAACCACATCCCCGCGGGCTGCACCATCGGCCACGTGACCACCACGGGCTACGGCGAGGCGCTGCTCATCGAGGCTCTCAAGGCCGATTCCGGCGAGATCGAGACCGTCGCGCACCTGCGCGGCGCCAAGGCGTTCCTGCCCGGCGTCGAGTTCATTCTGGACATTGGCGGCCAGGACATGAAGTGCCTGCGCGTCAAGGACGGCGTCATCGAGCACATCATGCTCAATGAGGCCTGCTCGTCGGGCTGCGGCAGCTTTATCGAGAGCTTCGCCGTCTCTATGAACATGGACGTGCGCGCGTTCGCCGACGCCGCCATCCATGCCAAGGCCCCCGTCGACCTGGGCAGCCGCTGCACGGTCTTTATGAACTCGCGCGTCAAGCAGGCGCAAAAAGAAGGCGCCACGGTGGGCGACATCGCGGCCGGCCTGTCCTATTCTGTCATCAAGAATGCCCTGTTCAAGGTCATTAAGCTGCGCGACCCCAAGGAGATCGGCAGTCAGGTGATCGTCCAGGGTGGCACCTTTATGTCCGATGCCACGCTGCGCGCGTTTGAGCAGCTCACCGGCGTGCATGCCGTGCGCCCCGACATCGCCGGCTGCATGGGCGCCTACGGTGCGGCCCTGCTCGCCCGCGATCGCGCCGGCGCCGACGGCACCTCGACCATTCTTTCTGCCGAGGATATCGCGCACCTCACCGTGACGCAAAAACACGTCCGCTGCGGACGTTGCTCCAACAACTGCCAGCTCACCGTCAACGATTTTGGCGGCGGTAGGCGCTTCATTACCGGCAACCGCTGCGAGAAGGGTGCCGGCCACAAAAAGCAGAAGACCGAGGCCCCCAACCTCTTCAAAAAGAAAAACGAGCTGCTCTTTAACCGCGAGGTGCTGAGCCCCGACGAGGCCCCGCGCGGCACCGTCGGCATTCCGCGCGCGCTCAACATGTACGAGAACTACCCCTTCTGGCATGCGTTCTTTACGCGCCTGGGCTTTAGCGTGCAGCTGTCCGACCAGTCGAGCAAGAAGACCTACCAGGCGGGTATCGAGTCCATGCCGTCCGAGAGCGTGTGCTATCCGGCCAAGATGAGCCACGGCCATGTGATGAACCTTATCGACCGCGATGTCGACTTTATCTGGATGCCGTGCGTGCGCTGGGAGCGCAAGGAGGATCCGACCGCCGGCAACTGTTACAACTGCCCCATCGTCATGAGCTACCCCACGGCGTTGGCACTCAACATCGACGAGATCCGCGAGCAGAACATCGAGTTCCTGTACCCGTTTGTGCCCTATCATGACAAGACCGAGCTCAAGCGCCGTCTGTACCAGGTGCTCGCCGTCGACCGTGTGGCCGATGCGCAAGCCGGTCGCGGTCGCGTGCGTGGGCCCAAGATCACGCGCTCCGAGGTCGATGCCGCTGTCAACGCTGCCTTTGAGGCCGATGCGCGTTTCCACGAGGACATCCAGACCATGGGCGAGGAGGCTCTTAAGTGGGTCGAGGACCACGGCGGTCACGGCATCGTGCTCGCCGGTCGTCCCTACCATAACGACCCCGAGATCAACCACGCCCTGCCCGAGCTTATCTCGAGCTTTGGCTTTGCGGTCTTTACCGAGGATTCGCTCGCGCATCTGGTAAAGCCCGAGCGTCCGATTCGCGTCGTCGACCAGTGGATGTACCACAGTCGCCTGTACGCCGTCGCCCGTTTTGTGACGATGCGCAACGACCTGGACCTGATCCAGCTCAATTCCTTCGGCTGCGGCCTCGATGCCCTGACCACCGATCAGGTGCAGGAGATCCTGGAGGCCAGTGGCAAGATCTACACCGTGCTCAAGATCGACGAGGTGTCCAACCTGGGCGCCGCGCGCATTCGCATCCGCTCGCTCATGGCGGCACTCAAGGACCAGGAGGCCGAGCGCTTGGCCGAGGCCACGGCCGCGGGCGAGGCCTACGAGCAGGGCGACGCCGCGCCGGTGGCGCCCTCCACGGATGCCCCCGCGTTTGCGAGCCGCAAGTACACGTTCGAGGCTCAGCGCGAGAGTGCTTCGACCGCGTGGCCCAAGGTGCCCTTTACCGAGCAGATGCGCGACGAGGGCTATACCATCCTGTGCCCGCAGATGGCGCCGATCCACTTTGACCTGGTCAAAGAGGTGTTCCGCGGTGCCGGCTACAACCTTGAGCTGCTGCCCTCGACCGACCACGATGCCGTCGAGGCTGGCCTGCGCTATGTGAACAATGACATTTGCTACCCGTCGATTTTGGTGACGGGCCAGATTATGGAGGCCATCGAGAGCGGTCGGTACGACCTGTCCAAGACCGCCGTGGTCATCAGCCAGACCGGCGGCGGCTGCCGTGCCACCAACTACATCGCGCTCATCCGCAAGGCCCTGCGCGAGAGCGGCCACCCCGAGATCCCCGTGATCTCGCTTTCGGCCGTGGCGCTGGGCGAGGACAACCCCGGCTTTAAGCTGACGCCGGCGCTGCTTAAGCAGGCAGTCTACGCGGTGCTCTTTGGCGACGTGATGATGCAGATGCTCTACCGCTGCCGCCCGTACGAGGCCACGCCTGGTGCCGCCAACGCGCTCTACGAGGAGTACATGGCGCGCGCTCGCAAGCTGGCACCCAAGTTCAACAGGCATAACTACACCAAGCTGTGCCGCGAGGCCATCCGCGCGTTCGACACCATGCCGCTTGTGGGCGAGGGCACCAAGCCGCGCGTGGGCGTGGTCGGTGAGATCTTGGTCAAGTTCCATCCCACGGCTAACAACCACGTGGTCGATGTCATTGAGCGCGAGGGCTGCGAGGCCGTGGTGCCGGGCCTGCTCGACTTCTTCCTGTACTCCATGAGTAATGCCGAGCTGCAGAAGGACGAGCTGGGAAGCTCTGCTACCACGCGCGCTGGTATGCAGGCGCTCATCAAGCTCGTGGACTGGATGCGTACGCCGGTGGAGGAGATGCTCGAAAAGTCCCGACGCTTTGAGGCGCCCGAGCGCATCGGTACCATGGCCGACAAGGCCCGTACGGTGCTTTCGGTGTGCAACAACATGGGCGAGGGCTGGCTGCTCACGGCCGAGATGCTCGACCTCATCGACCACGGCGCGCCCAACATCATCTGCACGCAGCCCTTCGCGTGCCTGCCCAACCACGTGGTTGGCAAGGCCGTGATCAAGGAGCTGCGCCGCCAGCATCCCGAGAGCAACATTGTCGCGGTGGACTACGACCCCGGTGCGTCCGAGGTCAACCAGCTCAACCGTATTAAGCTCATGATCAGCGTTGCCAAGGAAAACATGCGCGCCGGCAAGGGCTTTAAGCTCGAGAAGGTGGCGCCGCTCGCGATGGACGAGGTCACCGGCCAGATGCGTGCCCACGATGGCTGCGTGAGCTGCGGACCGGCCAGCGAGGAGGCCGTTGCATCGGTCGCCAAGCGTCTGGGACGCGGCATTAAGAAGTAGCTTGCCCGCTATGGGCTAGATATGAGACAAACGGGCGGTAGCCGTACCGGCTATCACCCGTTTTTACTGGACATGGAACCCTGAGTTAATGAACAAGTGTAGCCGTTCGCCGCAAATTACCGTCCGTTTATGGAACCCACCCCCAGCGCGCGTCATCCTTACGGTTGAATAAATACACATCTATGGAATTACGCAAGAGAGGACTGTTCCTATGAGCTACAAGACCGTTTGTGTTGCCGGCGGCGGCGTGCTGGGAAGCCAGATTGCCTTCCAGGCCGCCTACTGCGGCTTTGATGTGACAATCTGGCTGCGCAGCGAGGGCAGCATCGGGCGCACCCAGCCCAAGATCGACCACGTGCGCGAGGAGTACATCGCGGCAATCGAGGGCATGGCGGACGGCACGGGCGAGTGGTGCTCCGGTATCGCCGATAGCGGCAAGCCCTTCGACAAGGAGGCGGCGCTCGCTGCCGTTGAGCGCGCCTGCTCCACGCTCAAGCTGGAGCTCGATCTTGCCAAGGCCGTGGCCGACGCCGACCTGGTCATCGAGTCTATGGCCGAGGACACCCAGGCAAAGATCGACTTCTACAAGAAGCTCGCCCCGGTTCTACCGCAAAAGACCGTCATCGTTACCAACTCTTCCACGCTGCTGCCGAGCACCTTTGCCAAGTACACCGGCCGCCCCGAGAAGTACTTGTCGCTGCACTTTGCCAACTCCATCTGGAAGAACAACATGACCGAGGTCATGGCGCAGGACCAGACCGACAAACGCTACTTCGACGAGCTCGTCGACTTTGCCAACGACATCCGCATGCTGGCGCTGCCCGTCAACAAGGAAAAGAACGGCTACCTGCTCAATTCCATGCTGGTGCCGTGGCTGCTTTCGGGCCTTGACCTGTATGTCTCGGGCGTGAGCGATCCCAAGAGCATCGACCTCGCGTGGACGCGTGGCACCGGTGCCCCCAAGGGCCCGTTCCGCGTATTCGACACGGTGGGTATCCAGACGGCCTACAACATCGTCATGCAGTATCAGAAGGTGCCGGGCTTGGTGAGCCCGCTGCTCAAAAAGATGATGATGCCCTACAACTTTAAGGCTATGGCATCCGTCCTCAAGCAGATGCTCGACGAAGGTAAGCTGGGCGAAAGCTCGGGCGAGGGCTTCTTCAAGTACTAAAAATGATCTCTTGGGGGTGGAAGCGTTGGGGATCTACGGTAGTATGCGACAAAATCTGAATTGATCGGGCAAGAGCTGTAGCACGCGCTTGCGTTTGACCAATGGGGCGCGAAAATGCACCGTTCGCCGATACTCCTCTCGCGAGTGGTTGCCATATGGTTTGATGTTGGAAACATATGACTGCCGCCGGGCTGCGGAAGACGTTTGCTCTGATATCGGAGGTGCCAAGTATGTTTCGCGCTCCGTTAAACAACTATCGGGCTGGTTAATATGGGCCGCCGTGCTATTTCGATAACCCTTGCAGTGGTCTGCCTGGCTGTGTTCCTGGGCGCTACGGGGCTGTTTGCTATAAGCCGAGAAACGTCCTATATGCAGGAATGCGCTTCCGAAGGGTTTGCCATTGATGGTTACTATCGGGATGACAAAACGAGTCTGGAAATCCTGGCCTTTCTTGAGGAGGATGGCTGTCGATGGCAACTGGTCAACAAAGACGGAAGCAGCGTTGACGGGCAGTTTAAGCGTACGGATGACCCCAACATCCTGATGCTAAAGAAGGAAAACGGCGAAGAATTCGGTACGGTCCACGTGGCGTATATGTCACGCCGACGCGAGCAGGGCCAGCTCTATCTATTTAGAGATAGCAAAGTGACCCGATTTTATCTGGTGAGCACCAAACCTGCGTTTACGGTGGAGTCTGGCGATGTCGATCCGGCCAGTTGATTCACGGCAATAAAAAGGCGAGCGGGGCGCGGGTGTGAACTGCACCCCGCAATTTGCTCGTGTCCGTATCGCGTCTGCGCCTCGTCGTAGCTTGCGTCCGTGCGAGCATTCATCCCGCGCCGGCATCACTGCACGTCAAATTCCACGCGATCGAGTTCAGGCACGTTGAGGTCGATGAGCTTGCGGGCGACGTGACGGTCGTGTGCCCCAAGCGCCTCGTCTGTCGTCACATGGGCGACAATCTCGCGCTCGACGATACCCTCCTCCTCGCCTTCGGTAGCCGAGGTCTCGACGGCGACGGTGTAATCCTTAAAGCCCGGCAGTACCGCGGCGAGCTCGCGCGTAGTTTCGGTGACGCCGTAGCCGTCCTGCACGCCGGCCTGCGCCGAGCCAATGGACCCCGCGGTCATGACGATGCAGGGGATGGCAAAGATCACCGTACCCACGATGATGCGGCGGCGCACCTTGCGCGATAGCTCGTCGACCTCGGCGTTTTCCTCGGCAGTCACAATGCCGTCGCCGTTGAGGTCACGCTTGAGCGGTACACGTAAAAGAAGCAATACGGCTTCGGCCGCCAGCGCGATAAAGACGACGTTGACGCCAAACTCGTAGAGCGCCGAGAGGAACAGCGACCCGCTCGCGATGGCGATGCCGTAACCCGCCGCGCACAGGGGCGGCATGAGCGCGGTCGCCACGGCTACGCCGGCAATGAGCGTGGCGGGTTCCTGGTCGCGCGAGTTGCCCAGCCCGCCCGCAAAGCCGCCTGCGAGCGCGACGGCAAGGTCCCATACGGTGGGTGTCGAATTGTCGATGATGGCGGCCGTGGTGGTGCCAAGGGGCGAGAGCTTAAAATACAGCGTGGACGTGATCAGGCAGAAGGCCATCTGCAAGACAAGCCCGGCAATGGCTTCGACGGTAATCTCGCGGTCGAGCGTGGCGATGCCATATGCCATGGCAAGGACCGAGCCCATGAGCGGGCAGATGAGCATGGCGCCGACGATGGCGATATCCGAGTCGATATCGAGGCCGATGCTCGCGATGAGCATGGCGATGATCAGGATGCATAAGTGCGAGCCAGTCAGGCGTGCTCCGTTTACAAAGCGCTTGCGGATCACGTGGTAGGGCGCACGACCCTCGCGAATGTTGAATGCCTGCTTAAGGAAACGGCCGGCGTTCTCCAGGGCCTCGCTATGGGCAGGGCGGATGCCGTGGCGCCGATGATGGCGCTCGCGCAGTCGCTTGATCTGTTGTTTGTCGAGCTCCATGTCCACCTCGTTCTAGCACGGGCCGCGTTGCGCTTGCTGCTATTACTCTACACCGTGGCAAGTGGAACGGATTCCGGGGCGCGGGATGGGGCGTCCAGACGGCTTTGCCTGCATTTAGCAACGCCTCGCAAAATGGTTCAATCACAACTGCATATGTGGCGGAACTGTGTCGAAAGCTGTTGAACAACCGAATTGCCCGCTTTGCCGCATTGTTGCGCAACAAAGACTGGGAAATGCGGCCCTAGACTCGCGGTAACGCAGATAGCGTTGTGTCGAAGGGAGCACAACATGGCAAAGTACAGTCCAAAGCATCTTTCGTCTCCAGCCAAGACCGTCAACATGAGAGGCGTCGCTAACCGCGCCGTCGCGACCGTTTTGACGGCAGGCCTTATCGCCCGGCCGCTCATGTCGCCGCTGGCGGCAATCGCCGCGCCGACCGGTGACACCACCGATGCCGCAAAGGGCGAAAGCCCCATCGAGAGCACCGTCGTTGCCGGCAACCAGGCGGTCGCGAAGACGGCGGCGCAGCTGGCTGAGGAATCGGCAAAGCAGTTTGAGGCTGCCAAGGCGGCCTACGATGCGGCTCAGAAGAAGGTCGACGCCACGAGCCAGGCGCAGAAGCAGGCTCAGCAGCAAAAAGACCAGGCTTCGCAGGCCGTGACCGACAACGCGACTGAGCAGAACGCAGCAGAAGTCGCTGCGCTTCAGGAGAAGATCGACGAGCTTAAGGCGGCCGTCGACAAGGCCGAGCAGCAGCAGAAGAAGCTGGGCGACCTGAACGATCAGCTCGATCAGGCCAACAAGAGTGTCAAGGGTAAGACCCAGGCGCTCAAGGACGCCGAGGCAAAGCGCGACGAAGCCAAGAAAGCTCTCGATGACGCCCGGGCCAAGCTCAAGGCTATGGATATGGATAAGTACGAGGCCGCCAAGAAGGCCGTAGGGGACGCGCAGGCCAAGCTCGATGCAGTGAATGCCGATGTGAAGACGGCCGAGGGTGAGCTCGATGCCGCTAGGACCGCCGCCGCCAATGCTGAGCAGGCAAAGAGCGATGCCGAGTCTGCTCTGACGACTGCCCAGGCCAAGAAGAAGGAGACTGCCACTACCCTTGCCGCTGCGACCACCGCGCGCGACAATGCCCAGGATAAGCTGAACGACGCCCAGAAAGCGCTCGATGCTGCCGTCTCGGGTACGGGTGTCGACCTGAGTGCGCTTGAGGCCGCCAAGAACGCTGCTGCCGATGAGCTCAAGAACGCGCAGAAGGAGCTCAAAGCCGCGACGGCTGCCGACGCCACCGCACAAACGAACCTCCAGGCCGCACAGGCTGCTGTCACTGCCGCGCAGGAGAAGGCCAACGACGCCAACGCTGCCGTGTCGTCTGCCCAGACCGCATACGACGAAGCCAACAGCAAACTCGGCGATCTGACGAACAAGTACAACACCGCCAAGGCTGCTTACGAGCAGGCCCAGCAGACCGAGGCGGACAAGAAAGCTGCCTACGATCAGGCCGTAAAGGATAGGGACGACAAATACACTGAATGCAAGGCGGCATACGAGGCGGAGGATGTGGCCGAGAAGGAACTCGGCGAGGCTAATCAGCTGCTTGGCGATCTCGAAGGACAGATTGATGCATTGAAATCGACCATGACGGTCGACCAGGAAAAAGCCAAGCAGGGCGTGATTGGTTTAATGGACTCCATCGCGAATGACTCGTCCTATACCGATGCGCAGCGCGCAAATGCGCGCATTGCATCGGCTTGGCTGAGCGGTAACGCCGCCGCCGGCATCAACAAGGCTGATTGGTTTGATCAATATGTCGACAATGATGGAACGCACAATACGTCTTCATTTTCATTCGAACAACTAAAGAATGCGCTGACGTATATGGATACGTTGAACAATATTAGGAAAGCCAACGGGCTTGGCGAGCTATCTGTGAGCCTGAAGCAGACGGCGGCGGCAGTGCTGCAGGTAAACTACTCAGCGCACACAGGTCTTCACGCCCAGCACTATTCAAATGCGGAGAATTTATCGTCGACACTGGACTATGCCTATACGGGTGGAGAGACGATTGACACGCTTGGCGACCCCTATACCGGCTGGTACACAGAAGAGAAGCGGGTTTGGGACGAAAAGGTTGCGTCGGACCCGTCGTATGAGCAGTACAAAACACATGCGTACTTGCTGTATATGAGCGACCCCAGTTTTTATAGTCAGGTTGGCCATTACTTGAATATTATCCATCCGGATTATGTTGCGATGGGATTTGGTGTTGGCAATGGAAAGGGAGACAACGTCGGCGCCTGCGTGATCAACGATTTTTCCTTTGACTCGTCCGACTGCGATTTCTCCGTCGCGGATTTCAAGAAACTCGTGAACGATTATATCGACTCTGCATATGGTGCCGATGTAACGCAAGAGCAAAAGAATCAGCTGGCGCAACTTGAAAGCAAGCTTACAAAAGCTCAGAAGGACTTTGGAGCAAAGAGGGATACTTATTGGGTTAAGGTGAATGAATCCAGCAGTGCATACGAGGACTATAAGGCGGCTGATAATGCGATGAATACCGCCAAGGGCGAGTATGAGAATGCACGGGCTGCCACCACAACCGCCAAGGGCACCTACGACGCCGCTAAGAGCAAACTCGATGCTTCTGGTATTGACATCGACGCTCTCCAGCAGAACCTCAATACTGCTAAGGCCGTGGCTGCCACTGCGCAGGCTACGCTTGCCGACGCCAACTCCAAGCTTACCGAATGCCAGACGAACGCCTCTAAGGCTTCGACTCGTAAACTGAATGCTCAGAGCGGCTACGACGCCGCCAAGGCAAAGTCCGAAAAGGCCAAAAAGGCGTATGACGACGCTACCGCTTCGGTCAAGGACCTTACCGCCAAGCTCGATGCCGCTAGGACAGAGTCCGATCAGGCTAACGAGGCGTATGGCAAGGCAAAGGCGGCCGACGTCACTGCCCAGGCTGGCGTTAACGATGCCGAGGCCGCAGCGACTGCCGCGGCAACGGCCCTCTCGAACGCGCAGCAGGAGGTCACCAACAAGGAGCAGGCGCTTGCCGCCGCACAGCAGGAGGTCAAGTCTGCTAAGGCGGCTCTGGCCACCGCAAACAAGGCCTTCGAGCCCTACGCCGCTGCTCAGAAGGCGCTCGACGACGCCGAGGTCGCCTATCGTACCGCCGATGCCAGCGTGAACACTGCCAAGAATCAGCTCGATGCCGCCAACCAGGCAGTCGAGGACGCCAAAAAGGCCATCGCCGATGCCCAGACCGAGCTTGCTGCTGATCAGGCCCTTCAGGCCGATCTTGATCATGTCGACCACGAGGCTTCCCTTGCCGCTGGCGTAACGGTATTCAACGCGGGCTGGACGGCACAAAATCAGCTGCCCAAGCTCGATGCTGCCTATGCTCGCTACAAGGCTGCCGTCGACGCCGCCGCTGGTCTCAAGGCTGCCCTGAGCGACGCCGATGCCAAGCTGTCCGATGCCAACGACGCCTATGCCGCCGCGCTTGCAGAGCTTAACGATGCCAAGGGAGCCCTGGCAGCCGCACAGGCCGAGTACGACAAGTATCATCCCAAGGCCGAGCCGCAGGCTAAGCCCCAAGTTGCGCAGGCCGCCGCAAAGGCCCCCGCTGCCAAGAAGCAGGCTGCGGATGGTGCGCTCGCCCAGACGGGCGACAACTCCGCGCTTGCGGGCGAGGTTTTCGTCATCGGCGGCATTACGCTCGTAGCTGCGGGCGTAACGCTGGGCGATCGTCGCCGCAAACAGATGTAGTATTTTGAGTACTGGTTTCGCAACGAGCTGCGGTTTATTGCGAGACTGACTCGATGACTCAACCGATAAGGCCGGCGTGCTGTGATACGCAGCGCGTCGGCCTTTCTCTGTATCGATATCAAAAAGCCCGGTCGGCAGCCGCGAAAGCTACCGACCGGGCAAGCCGTAGGCAATATGATTGCGACCGGGCTGTCGCTAAAGTACGAGCGAACAGCTGCTCAGCTTATCCCAGCAGGCTCAGACCGACGGAGACAAACGCCAGGATAACGCCGACGATGGACTCGCCGCCCAGCAGGCCGCTGGCGACGACCAGGCCCTGTTCCTGGAAGGCGGCGTCCTTGGCAGCCTTCTCCTCGTCCGAAAGACCAGCGGTGGCGTCGCGGTGGGCGGACCACTTGTCGTAAGCGAGCTTGACACAGGAGCCCAAGAAGGCCGTGAGCGACATATAGAACGGCAGGTACACGCCCAGGCCGATCATCATGGCTGGAATGCCGAGCCAGTACATGACGATACCGGCGATAAAGCCGCCTGCGAACCACGGCACACTCGGGATGCCCGAGACCATGGTGGCGACGACGCTTGCCTGTGCGGCAACGAAACTCTTGTCGGGACCAAAGGCGTCCGGACCATAGGCGGTGACGAGTGCGACCATGACGGCGGCAGCGACCAGGGCGCCCACGATGCCGCCGATGGCCTGGCCGACCCACTGTGCGCGCGGGTTGGTGCCCAGCACGGCGCCGGCCTTAAAGTCGTTCATGACGTCGCCCGCAAGGCCGCACGCTACGGCCACGATGCCGGCGATAAAGAACAGCTTGACCTGAGCGAGCTGCGCGAAGGCGGCAACGATGAGCATGACGATGAGGCCGAAGATCTCCATGGGGTCGATGCCCGTCTGGCCGCAGCTCTGCGCGCTCATGATGGTGGTGACAAAGGTGAACAGCGTGACGATGACGGCCGGAACGGGGCCAAGGTCGAGCACGATGGCGATGATCACGGCGATGGCGGCAGCGCCCAGGCCGATGATACCGGCGTCGAGCTTAAGGGAGCCCGAGATGAGCGACTGCTCGTCGGTGTCGGTGGAGCTGTCGGCGGCGAGGCCGCGGACGATACCGGCGACCTGCGGCAGGATGTCCTTGAGGACGACGGCGACGCCAAAGCCCATCATAAGGCCCATACCCAGGGACTTAACAATGCCTTGTGCGGTCATAACGTCAAACAGACCGGTAGCGGTGCCGCCGACAATGATGCCAAAATTGCCCAGTAGCGCGCCGGCAAACCAGAATGCGACCGGGGCGAAGCCCACGAGGAAGCCGACGGAGAGCAACATGGGCGAGTTGTAGATAGCAAAGGTCACGCCGGGGATGTTGAGCGTGCACAACATGCTGGGCACAATGCCCAGAGCGTCGCGCAGCACGCTGTAGATGCCGGCGATGGCCATGGAGCCAAAGAGCTGCTTGCCGGTCTTGCCGCCTGCCTCGGTGGCGCGCAGGGTCTGAGCTGCGGCGTTGCCGGTGGGGAACTCCAGTGCGGCGTCCACGATAAAGTGACGGTGGATGAGCGCCGTGGCCAGCAGACCCAGGATAGTGCCGGCGAGCGCTACGATAAACATGTCGAGCCAGCTGATCTGGTCGGCATAGCCCAGCATCCAGGCGCCCGGGATGGTAAACGCCAGACCGCCGGCGACCATGGTGCCTGCGGACATGATGGTGTGGGTGACGTTGGCCTCGTTGAGGCTGGCGTTGCCCATGAGCTTAAGGAAGAACAGCGAGATGACGGCAGCGAAGACGATCGGCCAGGGGAGTGCGCCCATCTTGAGGGCGGTGTAGGCCGAGCTTGCCGTGATGATCACGCAGCCAAGGACGCCGATGACGACGCCGCGCAGCGTGAGTTGCCCGCGCATCGAGGCGCGGTTCGAGGGATTGCTCATATAAAACTCCTTTGCGTATATCCGCTTCCCCCGGGAGCGCCGTTACGGATACGGCGCGGGAAGTCGGGTTACCAAGGGCCGCCGCGTGAGCTCGCAAACGACCGCGCACCAGTATAACCGCAAGGTAGTCATTTTGGGACGGCTGGTTTAGGTAGGCGATATACTGCTGGGCAGACGAAAGGAGCGCCGACGATGCTTAATGGGTGTGCATATATATTGACGGTCGACGTGGGCAACACGTTCATTCGCTTTGGCCTGTTTGCCGAGGATTCAGCCGCGGCACAGGAGCGCCCGCTCGCGACGTGCGAGATCACCACGCCGTCGAGCATCACAGCAGACGAGGCGCGCATGCGTCTCGCTCAAGTCATGGCCGCGCTGGCGGCCGATGCGGGCATGCCGGGCGCACTTGTGCCCACGGCTGCCGTGCTGAGCTGCGTGGTGCCGGCGCTCGAGCGCCCGTGGAAGACGGCGCTTTCCCGTACATGCACGGGACGCGTGCTCACCGTGGGGCCGGGCCTCAAGACCGGCATGCCCGTCCACTACGACAACCCGGCCGAGATCGGCCCCGACCGCATCGCCGACGCTGTGGCGGCACGCGCCGTCTACGGCTCTCCCTGCATCGTGATCGACTTGGGTACCACGACCAATATCGAGGTCATCGACGCGCGCGGCACCTTTGTGGGCGGCGTCATCGCACCGGGTCTGGCGCTTGGCGCCCGCTCGCTTTCGGCTGCTGCGGCGCGTCTGCCGCAGGTCGAGCCCTCGGCACCCACGCACGTCATCGGCCGCAACACGCGCGAGGCCATGCGTTCGGGCGTGGTTCTGGGCGAGGTAGCCCGCATCGACGGCATGCTCGACATGGTGCTTGCCGAGATGCGCGCGACCAAGGCCGCGGGGGAGGGCGACGTGCCCATCGTCATTACCGGCGACGACGCCGAGGCGCTCGCGTCGCTGGTCGGTCACAGTCTGACGGTCGACGACACGCTGACGTTGCGAGGACTCGCCGAGCTCTACCGCATCAACCAAAAGCCCCGCCGCGTGTAAAAGTGAGGGCGCCGGTGGGACAAACGCCTCCACCTTTCACCTGCTACAATGGGTCAAATTATTGCGATTACGGAGGTGTCTGCCATGTCGGACGATCTTCATCAAACTTCGTCAGGCAAGCGCCTGGACGTCATTAGCTGGGACGAGTTCTTTATGAGCGTGGCCATCGCCGCGCAGCGCCGCAGTAAGGACCCCAACACGCAGGTGGGCGCGTGCATCGCCAGCACCAACCACCGCATCCTTTCGGTGGGCTACAACGGTACGCCCTCGGCGCTCAACGACGACTTTTTCCCGTGGGGCACGAGCGACGACCCGTTGCAGGACAAGCACAACTATGTGGTGCATGCCGAGGCAAACGCCGTGCTCAACTACCGTGGCTCGCTCAAAGATCTTGAGGGTTCCACGGTCTACGTCACGCTGTTCCCGTGCCACGACTGCGCCAAGATTTTGGCGCAGGTGGGCGTGGGCGAGGTTGTCTACCTGGACAACAAGTACGCCGACACCGATGACGGACGCATCAGCCGCCGCATCCTCGACTCCTGCGGCATTAGCTACCGCCAGGTTATCGTCGATGTTCACATCGGCACCGAGGGGCAGGCTCAGCAGTAGCGCGTGGCAACGCCAGCTGGCAACAAAAGGCAGCCAAAAGAGCCCCGTCCCAAATTGACTACTCGTGAAAGTCGCGTCTGCGCGCATGGACGGCTCGTGAGCGGGTACACGGCTGTAGTAACATAGCTTCTGTCCGCGGGCGCGCCCGCGTAATTGTGAGAAAGGAGCCCCTGTGGCTGTTAACGAAGAGCTGCTTAAGAAGGTTCTTGAAGAGATTCGCCCCAACCTGCAGGCCGACGGCGGCGATATGGAGTATGTGGGCGTTGACGACGAGGGCGTCGTCAAACTGGAGCTGCAGGGCGCTTGCGCCGGCTGCCCCATGAGCTCGCTGACCCTGTCCATGGGTATTGAGCGCATCCTGAAGGAGCATGTGCCCGGCGTTACACGAGTTGAGCAGGTCAATGCCTCCGGCGAGGCCGAGGACCTGTACGACGAGTACGCGCCGTTCTAAGCTGCGAAAGCTGCGGACGGCATACTCCGCATAGACGTTACGCCCAAATATGCGGCTGCGAGCGCAAGGCCCGCGGCCGCATTTGGTATGTAGGGAGTAGGAGGGTCGACATGCTCAACGACTTCTACCATATGCTTGATCCCGTCGCGATTTCGGCGGGGCCCATCACGATTTACTGGTATGGTCTGGCCTATGTGGTCGGCGCCCTGCTCACGGCGGTCGTCATGTACCGCACGCAGCGTCGCTGGGGCTTTAACATCACGATTGACGACCTGACGAGTGTCGTGGTCGGCGTGGTCTTTGGCCTCATTATCGGTGCGCGCCTGTTCTACGTCGTCTTTTACGGTGATGGCTACTACTGGGCGCACCCGCTCGAGATCTTTGCCACCAACGAGGGCGGCATGAGCTTCCATGGCGGTTTGGTGGGCGGTATTATCGGCGGCATCATCGTGTGCCGCATGTATAAGCTCGACGCATGGACTTTGGCAGACCTTGCCGTCATCGGCGCGCCGCTGGCCTTGTGCCTGGGCCGTTGTGCCAACTTTGTCAACGGTGAGCTGTGGGGCAAGCCGACCGATCTGCCCTGGGGTGTGGTCTTTGGCGGGACTGCGGGCGATATGCCGCGTCACCCCTCCCAGCTCTACGAGGCATTTCTTGAGGGCATCGTGCTCTTTTGCATTCTGCAGGTGCTCAGCCGCAAAAAGCCGCTGCTGCCTCAGGGTACGTTTATGGGCGTGTTCGTGATGGGATACGGCATCGTCCGCTTCCTCGTCGAGTTCGTGCGCGTGCCCGACGCCCAGCTTGGCTATCTGCTGGGCGGCGTCATCACGATGGGGCAGCTGCTGAGTCTTCCGCTCGTGATCGCCGGCCTGGCGCTCATCATCTTTGCTCGTCGCCGCAACCAGCCCCAGCGCGTCTACCTGGACGCCTAACCACCACAAAGGGGACAGGCACCTTTGTGGTGGTTCGCTGGGCAACGATGACAGAACCGTAACGTTTCCCCAGATAAAACCTGCCAAAATAAACCTGTCCCTTTTTGGCAGGTTTCTAGAAAGGCTTTTTGGACTGTGAAGGATTCCGACCTCTCCACAACGGCTGCGCGCGACGCCGCCCGCATCGTCTGGTTTAAGCGCTACCCCGCCAAGCAGACGCTCATCGCATTTTTGCTCGCGCTGTTGGCGACCACGGCGTTTTCCATCGATCCCGCCCCGGTGTCGAGCAACGCAGTCTTGGCGATTGACCCCAAAGCCTCGGGCATGCTGTACGTGTGCTACGAGGTACTCCTCTCGTTTGCCGGCCATACCGACGCGGTCATGCTGCTTGCGCTTGCCTGCCTGCTCACCTTGCCGTTTCGCTACGTGTTCTTTGGCCGTGGCGACACCTGGCGTCCATCGATCATTCTGCCGTCGCTGTTCTTCGCCATCTGCATGGTGTTCGGTCGCAGCTACGATCTCACCGACTCGGCCGAGATTGTCCTTGGCGACAAAGCTCGCATCATCTGCGCCTGGATTGGCGGCGCGGGCTGGATGCTCCTGGCGATCGTTGCCTTCTACCTTGCCTTTGAGTGTCTAGATTGGCTGAGCTCTCGGCGCATCCCGTTTTCCGAGGCGCACTTTGGCCGCATATGGCGTGTGGCTCACGCCGTGCTCTCGGTCCATCCCTTTGCCGGGCCCTTCCTGGTGCTTATGATCGCCTGGGCGCCCACGCTCATCGCTTCGCTGCCCGGCCTTTTTATGGGGGACACCGGCGCGCAGATTCGTCAGTGGTTCAACTATCCCAATGGCACGAGCGACTACCTGCGCCTGCTCAACCCCAACGTGCTGCTCAACGGGCACCATCCCGTAGTGCACACGGCCATTATCGGCTCGTGCGTTCAACTGGGGCTTTCGCTGTTCAACAGCGCTAACGCGGGCCTCATCATCTATACCTGCGCTCAATTTGTCATCACGGCTGCCTGCATGGCCTATTCCATTTCGTCGCTGCGCAAACTGGGCGTGAGCCTGCCGGTTCGCGGTACGATCCTGCTGTTCTTTGCGTTTATGCCGATGTTCTCTAACTACGCGGCCCTGCTCACCAAAGACGTGCTCTTTGCCGACGCGTTTTTGGTGCTGCTGGTACAGACCGTCAAGCTCGTGGCATGTGGTTTGCCCCGTCGTGATGCCAATGTCGAGCGAGCGGGCGAGAAAGCCCCCGCGCTCTTTGCGCGCCACGACTGGCTGCTGCTCGCTCTGGGCGCCATCGGTTCCACGTTTCTGCGCAACGGCGGCCTGGTGTTTCCCCTGGCGGCATGCGTAATCGCGGCGGCGTTTTGCGCATGGGACGCGCATGCGGCTCGTCGCGCAGCCAAGCAGGCTGGTACTGCGCCTTCGGGCGGCATCCCGCGCTTCCGCTGGGTGGGAGTTCTTGCGGTGCTTGCACTCTGCCTTGCCTCTAATATGTACTTCACCAAGGTTTTTATGCCGGCGCACGACATCACGCCTGGTTCCAAGCGCGAAATCCTCTCGATTCCGTTCCAACAGACGGCTCGTTTCGTCCAAAAGCACGACGGCCTCAACTCGGGCGTCAACCCCACGGTTAAGGAGGACGGCACCATCGTGGAGGCTCCTTGCGACGGCTTGGTGACCGACGAAGAGCGTGCCGTGATCGACCGTGTGCTCAAGTACGAGAATCTGGGCCGCCGTTACAACCCGGATAAGTCGGATGCCGTCAAGAACTGCTTTAACGAGTACGCCTCGCAGGAGGACATCGATGCCTATTTTGAGGTATGGGCCCAGATGTTTAAGAAGGATCCCGAGTGCTATATTTCGGCGCTTATCAATAACTACTATGGTTATTTTTATCCGAGCGCGCGCGATGCCTGGGTCTACAGCACGGCGCGCAGTGCCGAGATTATGGCGCGCCCCGATAATCTCAAGTACTTCGACTTCCATCCGGTCGATAGCAAGGTCGTGCGCTGGTGTGATCACCTGATCAACCTGTATCGCGTGGCAGTACAACGCATCCCGTTTATCTCGCTCACCATGAGCTCGGCCACCTACGTGTGGATCATGATCGCCGTGGTGGTCTATCTGCTACGTCGTCATTCGTGGCGCGGGCTGGCCATTTGGGTGCCGCTTTTGGGCGTGCTCGCCGTGTGCCTGATCGGCCCCTGCAACGGCTCGACCTACATGCGCTACCTGTATCCGGTCATCGCCTGCATGCCCTTTGCCATCGGCGCCACCATCACCCGCAGCGACCTCCTCTGGTCCTAACTTGGTGCAAAGGGGACAGGTTACTTTGCACCAACCCCTTGCACCAAGGGGCTGTATCATCACGACGCCTTCATTTTGGGGTTTATCTCGCAGGCCAGTAGGTATATCATAACGACGTTTGTTTATATTGCCCGAGCATCTGCGCTGGGCTTTAGGTCGAAACCGATAGGAGACACGTATGTCCGGACACTCTAAGTGGGCCACAACCAAGCATCGTAAGGGCGCGCAGGACGCCAAGCGTTCCGCCCTCTTCTCCAAGCTCAGCCGCAACATCACCGTTGCTGCCCGTCTCGGCGGTGACCCGCTGCCCGAGAACAACGCCAGCCTCGCCGCTGCCGTTGCCAAGGCCAAGGCTCAGTCCATGCCTAAGGACAAGATCAAGTCCGCTATCGACAAGGCTTTTGGTTCGGGTGCTGACGCCGCCGTCTACGAGAACATCGTGTACGAGGGCTACGGTCCCGCCGGTGTTGCCGTCTACGTCGACTGCCTGACCGACAACCGCAACCGTACCGCCGCTGATGTCCGTTCCGCCTTCTCCCACGCTGGTGGCAACCTGGGCACCTCCGGCTCCGTCGCCTTCCAATTTGAGCGCAAGGGCCAGATCGTCGTCGCCAAGGAGATCCTGGACGAGAACGCCAAGAAGGAGACCATGATCGCCAACGGTGCTGCCGGTGACGAGGATGAGTTCATGATGGCCATCGCCGAGGCCGGTGGCGAGGACTACGAGGATGCCGGCGAGGAGTGGATCGTCTGGACTGCTGCCAACGACGTCATGGCTGTCTCCAAGGCGCTCGAGGAGCAGGGCGTCCAGGTCAAGGGCTCCGAGACCACCATGGTCCCGACCACCCCGACCGAGGTCTCCGGCGCCGACGCCAAGAAGGTTCAGCGCCTCATCGACCGTCTTGAGGAGCTCGACGACGTCCAGGATGTTTACAGCACCATGGACATGACCGACGAGGTCATCGCTGCCCTCGAGGAGGAGTAGCGCTCGCACGGGTTAAGCCGTGCATATCTGGGCATAATGAAGCGAGCATGCAAGCCTCGTGGAATAGATGAGCCGGATCCGCGTGCGTAGAGCACCGGACCCGGCTCTTTTATAATGATGCGAACCGTTCTGCATTTCGAGAGCCGAGATTTGAAGGGAGCGCCGCGTGCGCGTACTCAAACGAGCCCTAGCGATCGTGTATCTTGCCGCCACCATCGTGGCGCTGGGTACGCTTGTCTGCCAGTTTTGGGGGCCGTATACGTATCGCTTTATGCTGCTGATGCGCGACCCCATGCCGCGCATCGTCGTGACGGCGTGCGCCGGCGTCGTGGCGTTTGGCGTACTGCTGAGCTTTTTCCGCCTGATGTTTGCTCGCTGCGAGCCGTCCTGCGTGCATCCGGCGGGGGAGCGCAATATCGAGGTTACCCTTGCGGCGCTTTCTTCGTGCGCCAGGGTTGCTGCCGAGCGCGACGACCGCGTGATGGTCGAGCATGTCGAGGCTCGCGTCCAAGGCCCCGACGATTCGCACGTCCGTTTTAAGGTCGAGGCTATCGCGCTTGACGATAAGGACGTGGCATCTCTGGCTACCGCGATGCAGCAGCGCATCGAAGAAGCCTGCGATACCATGCTCGGCGCGCCGGGTACGACCGCGCGCGTCCGTTTTTTGCCGTCCAAGACTACCGTCCAGACCGTGGAGGTTTCCGGTGAGTGATACCAATCAAGATAAGACCGCTCGTACGCCGCGCCTGACGATTGACCAGAGCGCCACGTCGGCGAGCGAACCTGTTGATTCCAAAGCAGAGGCAACCGAGTTACAAGACGCGGCAGCCGCGGATTTTGACGAGGCTATGGGTCTCATCAAGGGTACGGGCGCTGCCGTCTGGAGCTATGCTGTGCGTCATCCCAACACCACGCTCGGCGCCGTCGCCGGCTTTATCCTCGCCGTGTTGGTGCTCACGTTGGGCCTGTGGGACACGCTCGTCATTGCATTCTTCGTGCTGATCGGCGCTGTGATCGGCCAAATTCGCGACGGCGAGAACGGGATCGTCAACTTCTTCGGCCGTCTGTTTAGCGGCCGCTAATATGTATTCGACTGTCGCATCCGCGGCGGGCATAAGGAGGAACCATGGCTTTTAATACGAAGGTCGATGTAGCCGATACCGAGCTCGAGGAGAACGAGGCGGTCGTCGCCGAAGCTGAGGATGTGACGCTCGAGGATGAGGCTCTCGTCGAGGCCGAGTCCGATACGGATGAGGACGACGAGGAAGCGGATGAGTCCGAGGACTCGCTGACCTATTCCAACGGCGTGATCGAGAAGATCGTTGCCATGGCCACCCGCGAGGTTCCGCACGTTCTGGGCATGAAGGGTAACCTCATGCACTTTGTGCAGGAGCAGTTTGGTGCCGAGAATCTGACCAAGGGCGTGACGGTCGAGGTCACCGACGATAATCGCGTGGTCGTCAACATCTCCGTCATCATCGAGTACGGCGCCTATGCGCCCGCGATCTTCGACGATGTTAAGGCACGTGTCACCGAGCGCCTTGCCGCGATGACTGGCCTTGAGGTGGCGGGCGTCAACCTGCGCATCGAGGATGTCATCACCCCCGAGGAGTACGAGCACCGCACCAGCCAGCACGAATAACCTTCCAAAAAGGGACAGGTTTGTTTTGGCAGGTTTTATCTGCGAAAACATTAAACGGCCGACCGCGCAAGCAAAAGCGTGGCCGGCCGTTTTTGTACGCTCCCGATATAGTCATACCGCTCGTCTAACTAAGGGTTGCAATCCCCACGTTCCGCGTTACTCTAATGGGCGCATTGTTTCCAAATTGTTAACGAGGGGTTGCCGTAATGGCCGACGAGCACGAAACAGAAAGCAAGGCATGGGCAATTGAGGCCGCTGCGGCAGAGGCGGCGTCGCGTGCTGCCGAGGAGGTGCATCGTCCTCCCGTAGTGCCGATGGAGCGCGTGGTCGATCGCGATGTTATCGAGCGGGGCGAGCGCGCTGGTCGCAAGCGCAGCCAGGAGCCAGGTTTTCCGCGCTTTTTTGCCGAGCTCAATCTGGGCCTGATCCTCACGGCCTTTGCCATCGTCGCGTTTAAAACCCCTAATCACTTTGCTTTTGGCGGCACCTCGGGCGTGTCGGTCATTCTGTCCACGCTGTTCCCGACCCTGCCCGTCGGCGTCTTTATGTGGATTATCAACGTGGTTCTCGTCGTTTTGGGCTTTATCTTTTTGGAGCGCAAGGCAATCCTGTGGAGCGTCTTCGCCTCGTTTGCGCTGTCCGCCTATGTTTCGCTGTTTGAGCTCTTTATTCCGACCGATGTCTCGATGACGGGCGATATGTGGCTCGACCTGTGCTTTGCCGTGATTCTGCCGGCGCTCGGCAGCGCCATTGTCTTTGACATCGGCGCCTCGACGGGTGGCACGGACATTCTTGCCATGATCCTCAAGCGCCGCACGACGCTCGAGATTGGCCGCGCCCTGCTACTGGTCGATATCGGCATCGTGACCATCGCGGCCTTCTTGTACGGCCCGCGCGTCGGTCTGTATTGCGTGCTCGGCCTGTTTGCCAAGACGCTTGTGGTCGACAAAGCCATCGAGAGCATCCACCTGCGTAAAGTCTGCACGGTCATTTGCTCCGAGCCCCTTAAAGTCGAGGAGTTTATCGTCAAGCATCTCAACCGTACGGCGACTATCAGCCGCGGCTACGGTGCTTTCTCGGGCAAGTGCGTGACGGTGATTATGAGCGTGCTGAGTCGTCGCGAGGCCGTGCAACTGCGTCGCTACGCGCGCGAGATCGATCCGGGTGCCTTTATCACGATTGTCGACAGCTCCGAGATCGTCGGCAAGGGTTTCCGCGGAACGAACTAACGCGGTCGAGCTCATCAAACAATCGAATAGCGCCCTGCGCATTGCAAATGCGTCATGTTGGAGTATTTGTCCCCACATTGGGTGATAATGATGCCAAAGACATCGTTTGCGATCCAGATGATTCGCTCAAGATACGAAGGGATGATCTCGATGTTCTGTTCGCAGTGTGGTGCCCCCATGGGCGACAACGATAAGTTCTGTGGTGCGTGTGGTGCCCCCAATGCCGGTGCCGCAGCCTCTGCCCCTCAGGGTCAGCCCCAGCAGTTTGTTCCGCAACCGCCCGTGGCGAATGCGTCCAAGGGCTGTGTGGCTCAGGCGTTTGAGGACATGACCAAGACGCCGGGCGTGCTGCAGCGCGTGTGCCAGATCGCCTTTTTGCCGGCGCTCATCTGTGTCGTGTCAGTGCTCGTGCTGTTCATTCCCGTTATTGGCGGCATTGCGGCTGCCATCGGCTTTTTGGCAGCTTGCATTGCGAGCGTGTGCGGTTCCGGCTTTGGTATCGAGTGGGGCCGTGATCTTTCGCTCAAGGTCGATGACGGCATGGACCGTCCACTCATGCGTTCCACGTCGTTTGGCCTCGGAGTCTTTTCGAGCGTTATCTCGGTCGTGCTCGAGGTTATCGCTGCCATTCCCGTTATCGGTGTAGTGCTTTCGCTGGTGGAGAGCGTGGTAATTGGCGCCGCGGGCTCGTATTCGTATTACGGCTCCTATGCACTCGAGGCAGCGCTGTTTGGCTCGCTTGGCCTGCTTGTCCTGGCTATGATTGCCACGGCGGTCTTGGGGGTCTTCTTTAAGATGTTCGCCGACATTGCCGTGATGCACTTTGCGGTGACCGGTCGTGTCGAGAGCGCGTTTTCGCTCGACAAGGTCTGGGCGGCGTTTAAGCACAACAAGACCAAGCTGTTCTGCGCTTCGTTCCTTCCCGAGTTTTTGACGGGTCTGGTCGC
This sequence comes from Collinsella sp. AM15-2, assembly GCF_003471985.1. NCBI lineage: Bacteria > Bacillati > Actinomycetota > Coriobacteriia > Coriobacteriales > Coriobacteriaceae > Collinsella > Collinsella sp. AM15-2. Next base: position 69,136 of record NZ_QRKO01000008.1, read on the forward strand.
CAACGTTGTCACATGGATCCTGACGCTCATCTTCGGCGCCATTGCCTCTGTCGGTATGTATAGCTACTACTACCGTCCTTCGGCTATTGAGGCGCTTGTTACCGGCGGTGGCATCACGCTCGTATTGTTCTTGGTGCTGACGGCGTTTGTCACGGTATTCCTTACGGTCTTTGGCAAGATGCTCAAGCATCGTGCCGTTGGCTATTGGGTAGCGCGTTATGCAGCTGAATGGGCTGATGAGGATAAGGATGACGTCCTGACCTTTGTGCTGCCGTTTGAGAAGAAGTCTGCTCCGGCTGGTTTTAGCACCGACGCAGCGCCCGTATCCGATTCCGCTGCGGCGCCGGCGCCTGCGCCCGAGCCCGAGCCCGAGCCCGTGCCTGAGCCTGAGCCTGTGCCCGCGCCCGTGCCCGTGCCTGAGCCCGACCCCGCGCCCATGTCGGAACCGGAGCCCGAGCCTGCGCCTGAGCCCGACCCCGCGCCAAGCTCCGACGAGGACCCGCAGGACGAGTAACCCTGCCACCTGCCATTTGGGGACGGGGTAGAAACGGTAGAAATAGCGCTTGACAAATAAGCGGGGGCGGACGCGTCGAAACGTCCGCCCCCGCTTTGATATCGCGATGTGGCTATGACTGCGAGATGGTCGTGGATCGACTACTCGTCGTGCTTCTCCTCGCGGCGGGCGGCGGCGCGAGCGTCGTGGATGCCCTTGATTGCGGCGTGTCGGGCGGTGCGGGCATCGTGCATGGCGTCGCGGGCCTCGGCGGCCGTGGCCTTGGCAGAGCGCAGTTTGGCTGCCAGGTCGGGATTGGTCTCGGCGACCGCGGCAATCGTGGGGCCGTCGAGCTCTTCTTGTGTGGGCTCGGCCAAAAAGTCGATGGCATATTGGGCGGCCACCATGGAGCCCTTGGCCAGTACCGACTCGTCAATCTTGTAGAAGCAAGAATGTTGGGCGTACGTGGCGCCAATCTGGGGGTTGCGCGTGCCAACAAAGGCGAGCACGCCCGGTACGCGGCGCAGGTACTCCGAAAAATCCTCACCCGAGAGTGTGCCGCGATAATGGCCTTGGCCGGTGGGGCCCAGGCATTTGATTACTGCCTGGCGGCAGCGCTCGCTCGAGGCGGCATCGTTTTCGACCTTGTAATTGGCGATGGTGTAGTCGGTGAGCTCTGCCTCGGCGCCCAAGGCGGCCGCGGTATGCTCCACGATGCGGCGCATGAGCTCCGGCATTTCCTCGTGGGTCGAATCTCCGTAGGTGCGCACCGTGCCGGCGAGGTAGGCCGTGCCGGCGATAACGTTGCGCGCGGTGCCGCCGTGCAGCTCGCCGACGGTAATGACGGCCGGCTCGTAGGGACTGATCTCGCGCGAAACGATGGTCTGCAGAGCGTTGACGATCTCGGCGGCAACCATAACGGCGTCGTGACCGCGCTGGGGCATGGCGCCGTGGCACGAGGTGCCGCGGACGTCGATGCGGAACCAGTCGGTATTGGCCATGCGCGGTCCGGGCTCGCAGCTCACGGTGCCGGCGTCGACCTCACTCCAGATGTGCGCGGCGTAGGCGCCATCGACGCCGTCGAGCACGCCCGTGCCGATCATGAGTTTGGCGCCCTGGCCGTTTTCCTCACTGGGCTGGAAGACGATGCGGACTTCGCCGTGGATGTCGTCGGTCATATGGCGCAGGATCTGCAGCGTGCCGAGCATCATGGCGATGTGGCAGTCGTGGCCGCAGGCGTGCATGCAGCCCTCGTTGACGCTGGCAAACTCCTCGCCGGTCTGCTCGGTGACGGGCAGGGCGTCGATATCCGCGCGCAGCAGGATGCGGCGGCGCGGCGTGCCGTCCTCGTGGTAGGCATCCGACGCGGTACCGCGAAGCGTTGCCACCAAGCCGGTCTTGAGCGGACGCTCGTAGGGGATATTCATGGCGTCGAGCTGGTTGGCGATGTCGGAGGTCGTGCGCTCCTCGGCAAGGCTCAGCTCCGGGTGCTTATGGAAGTGCCGGCGCTGCTTGATGATATAGGGTTCAAACTCGGTAGCGATATCTTTGATGGCTGCGGTGACGTCGTCAGCCGCGCGAGCCTCGGTCGCCGCCATAATCTGCTGTGCCTTGGTCTTCGTCATGGTCGATTTGCTCCTTGCTGGGTTGATCGCAAAATCGTACAGGCTCTCTCCAGTATGCCACCTGCCGCTAGGGCTGGTAAAGTTGCCGTTTGCCGCTTGGGGTTTTGTTACAAGGGCGGGGGAGTACACTCGGGGGTGTTGAATTTCCTGCCAGAGATGGGGATGCCCATGCAACATATCGATCGGATTATCCGCTCCAAGAACGTCTTTACCGCGCAAGACGGTATCGATACCGCCCGCGAGCTGGCGATTGCCATCGCAGGCGACCGTATCGTCGCAGTCGGTGCGCCCGATGACGTGATTGCCGCCGCTCCTGCCGCCACGTTGGTTATCGACTACGGCGAGCAGTTTGTCTGCCCCGGTTTCCACGATGCTCATCTGCATTTCTTCCATACCTCGGTCGGTTCCTCGCCGTACATGCTCATGGATATGGGCACGTCCGAGGCGGCGCTGGTGCAACATGCGCTCGAGTTTTCCCAGGACCTGCCCGACGACGCTTGGGTTGTGACGCAGGGCTGGCGCGATTACCGTTGGGACCCGCCCGAGCATCCAACCAAGGCGTCGCTCGATGCGGCATTCCCCGATCGTCCCTGCGTTATGTATTCGGGCGACGGGCATACGCTTTGGCTCAACAGCCGCGCACTCGAGGCGCTCGGCGTCACACGCGACAGCGAGCCGCCAGCGGGCGGCAGCTACGACAAGGATGCAAGCGGCGAGCTCACGGGCATTGCTCACGAGGCGGCTGCCATGCAGCTGCTACCGCGCTGCCTTGAGTGGCTGGGCGAGGATCGGATCGCAAGCGCTTACGCCGATCAAATGAGGCGGATGGCCGAGCAGGGCATCACCTCGATATGCGATATGTCGCTCATGCCCATGCCGGGTTGCGACTTTATCCGCGACGATGTCTACGACAAACTGCAGGCAGCCGGCAAGCTGGGCATCCGAGCCCATCTGTTCCCCACGCTGCTGGATGACCAGTCGCGCTTGGAAGAGCTGCAGACCCGCTACGCGAACAACGCGCTGCTCTCGGCGCCAGGCTTTAAGCAGTTCTTCGACGGCGTGTCGAGCGAACACACGGCATATCTCACCGAGCCCTATACCAATCCGCGCTTCCCGGGCGACCAGGGCCGTCTGACGGTTCCTGCCGAGCGTATGCGCAAGCTGGTCCTCGCTGCCGCGGAGCGCGGTCATATCGTTCGCATCCACGTCATCGGTGACGGTGCGATTCATGCCGCGCTGGATATCTTTGAGGAGGCCGCCGAACTGTACGGCCTGCCCCAGCACAGTCATAACACGCTTGAGCACCTGGAGAATTTGCTGCCTCAGGACATCGATCGCCTGCGCAAGCTCAACATCATTGCCTCGAGCCAACCCTGCCACATCACGCTCGACCCAGGTGGTCCGGAGCGCGACCTGGGCCTGGAACGCAGCCGCATCATGTGGCCGTTCGCAACCTATAAGCAGCGCGGCATTCGCCAAGCCTTCGGTACCGACAGCCCCATCACAGCTGTTACCAGCATGAACGTGCTCTACACGGCCATCACGCGCCAAGACCCTCGCAGCCACTGGCCCGAGGGCGGCTGGTTACCGAGCGAGCGCATCGATGCAGCAACAGCCCTGCGCAACTACACCCTGGGCAGCGCCTATGCAGCGGGCGACGAGCAAAACCTCGGCAGCTTGGAGCCCGGCAAGTACGCCGACCTGGTAGTCCTGGACCAAAACCCGCTCACCGTTGACCCCCAAGACCTCCAGGCTACCAAGGTTCAGGCCACCTATCTGGCAGGTAACTTGATTTACGAGCGCTAAGTATTCATGCCGTACCGTTAAGCGCGGCTCGGACAGCCTATTTTGGGATAGCGCTCGAGTCGCGTTTGTTTGCCGGTGGGGATTTGTTAGGAGCGTCCCCGCTCTGATGGATTTGGGCGCAGGGCGGATGCGCCGCTGCCCTGCGCGCTCAATTTGGACATCAGCAATGCTGCCTCTTGGTGTTTTGCATACTTCCCATTACAGATTGCATAAAAAGGCTGGGATATTCTTCCTGATCCTGATGTACCCCCGCCCGTGCCGTGCAAAAAACGGAGTATTCAGCACCGCGAGCTCTGCCGGTGCCGCTGCAGTCGGGTGGCATTGCGGAGATCGACGTCATTTTGGGCTCCGGTACGGCGCGAGGCATACCTTTTTGTCTTGACGGGGTTTGCCTGCCGACTTAAATCGCCGGTCGAAGGCGTCCTTGGGATCAATATGGTGTGTCCGGCGCGTATGCAGCCGTCCTGGCTTGCTGAATACTCCCAAAAATGCACGGTGCTCGCCAGGGGACCCGTGCGCGCAACGAAAACCATGCCCATGTCGCTATCCACATCGCCATTTTGCTGCACTGACTTTTCTGAATACCGGGCTCGAATTAGTTAACCTAGCTCCCGGGGCGGACCGGAGGGCATGAAGTTTGTCGCGAGTTCCGCACGCAAAGGAAAGCACTTAATGTGCTTTCCGTCTTGCGCAGGACTGTAGAGCAGCAAACTTCATGCCCTCCGGTCCGCCCCGGGAGCCACCGCTAAGTTATCCCCCGGCATTCAGAAAATCTAAGTGCCAAAAAATAAGATTTTTTGACTCTGTGTTGTATAACCCGCCATTCGTGGGTACCATTCAACGCGTACGCAAACAAAAAGGGTTAATTCGCGTGGTATAACCGCGCGGCCCAAAAAGGAGGAGACAAGCATGTCGTCTTTGAAGCCGCTTGCAGATCGTGTTCTGGTCAAGCCCGACGAGGCCGAGCAGAAGACCGCTTCTGGTCTGTATATCGCCAGCAACGCCCAGGAGAAGCCGCAGCGCGGCACCATCGTTGCCGTTGGCGCCGGCAAGGTCAACGACAAGGGTGAGCGCATCCCCATGGACGTCAAGGTCGGTGACGTTGTCATCTACGGTAAGTTCGGTGGCAACGAGGTCAAGGTCGACGGCGAGAAGTATCTGCTGATGCGCGCCGACGACATCTACGCTGTCGTCGAGGCCTAGTCTCGTCAGAATCTCTGATTCGTCTTTGAACGCGGCCGCCGCATAGGACTCGGAAGCGGCGACGCGAGTCACATTTCTTTTGGAGGATTACCTACCATGGCAAAGAACATTACGTTCAACACCGATGCCCGCGCTAAGCTTGCCAAGGGCGTCAACACTCTGGCCGACGCCGTTACCGTCACCATGGGCCCCAAGGGTCGCTACGTTGCGCTGCAGCGCACGTTCGGTGCCCCGACCATCACCAACGACGGCGTTTCCGTCGCCAAGGAGATCGAGCTCGAGGACAACATCGAGAACATGGGCGCTCAGCTGGTGAAGGAGGTCGCCACCAAGACCAACGACACCGTGGGTGACGGCACCACCACCGCAACCCTGCTCGCTCAGGCCATCGTCAACGACGGCCTGCGCAACGTCGCCGCTGGCGCCAACCCGCTGGCCATTCGTCGCGGCATCGACAAGGCCGTCAACGCCGCCGTCGCCGAGATGAAGAAGCAGGCCAAGCCGGTCGAGACCAAGGAGCAGATCGCTTCCGTCGGTACCATCTCCGCCGGTGACCCCGAGGTCGGCGAGAAGATCGCCGAGGCCATGGAGGTCGTGGGCAAGGACGGCGTCATCACCGTCGAGGATTCCCAGACGTTCGACATCACCATCGACACCGTCGAGGGCATGCAGTTCGACAAGGGCTATGTCTCCGCTTACTTCGTCACGGATAACGACCGCATGGAGGCCGTGATGAAGGATCCGTACATCCTCATCACCGACCAGAAGATCTCCAGCGTTCAGGACATTATGCCCGTTCTCGAGGCTGTCCAGCGCGCTGGCCGTGGCCTGCTCATCATCGCTGAGGACATCGACGGCGAGGCTCTGCCTACCCTGGTTCTCAACAAGATCCGTGGCGCCCTCAACGTCTGCGCCGTCAAGGCTCCGGGCTACGGCGATCGCCGCAAGCGCATCCTCGAGGACATCGCCGTCCTCACCGGCGGCCAGGCTGCCCTGGACGAGCTGGGCGTGAAGGTCGCTGACATCACCGCCGATATGCTCGGTACCGCTAAGTCCGTCACCATCTCCAAGGACAATACCGTCGTCGTCGGCGGCGCTGGCTCCAAGGAGGCCATCGACGCTCGTATCGCTCAGATCAAGGGTGAGATGGAGAACACCACCTCTGACTTCGACCGTGAGAAGCTCCAGGAGCGCCTGGCCAAGCTCTCCGGTGGCGTTGCCGTCATCAAGGTCGGCGCTGCTACCGAGTCCGAGCTCAAGGAGATCAAGCACCGCGTCGAGGACGCCCTGCAGGCAACCCGCGCTGCTGTCGAGGAGGGCATCGTCGCCGGCGGCGGCGTCGCCTTCATGGATGCTGCTCCTGCGCTCGATGCTGTCGAGATCGATGACCCCGAGGAGAAGATTGGCGTCGACATCGTCAAGAAGGCTCTGACCGCTCCGGTCGCCACCATCGCCAAGAACGCTGGCTTTGAGGGCGCTGTCGTGGTCGACAAGGTTGCCGAGCTGCCCGCCGGCCAGGGTCTCAACTCTGCCAACGGCGAGTGGGGCGACATGATCGAGATGGGCGTCCTCGACCCCGTCAAGGTCAGCCGCGTCACCCTGCAGAACGCTGCTTCTGTCGCCAGCCTGATCCTCATCACCGAGGCCACCGTCTCCGATGTGCCCAAGAACACTCAGCTTGAGGACGCTATCGCTGCTGCCACCGCTGGTCAGCAGGGCGGCGGTATGTACTAAGGCCGACAAGGTCTAGAACTCCCACCGGGAATCCGGGGGCGTGACGGGGTTTCTCTCCGGAACGTCCTCGGTTAAATTGGGACCCCTTGTCCTGCTCCTTTGGAGCCGCGGACAAGGGGTCCTTTTTGTGTTGATGTCTTTATTTAATGAGGCGCTTTCCGCTTTGTTTGAATGGTGATGTAAGAGGAAAGACGCCGAGGAATCAGAGCAGCCCTCTTGCTCGCTCGTCGTATATTTTATTGAGCTCCGATTGCACGTACTCTTCTTTGAGCTTGGCAATGAAACGCACGTCCGAGAATAGTCGGTAGATGAGTATCGCTGCGCCTCCGAGGTCGAGGCACTTGGGATTCTCTTTGATTAACGCCCGTATGACGCTGCTTGAAGTTGCGATGGTATCGGACAGGAGGATGATTTTCTTGGTACGTGCTTGGAACATCTTGGTGCAGTAATCTGAACCGTCGTCCTTGAATATCAACGAGCACCCGTGAAGTGCCGCTATCAACCAGTTGATAAGAGCGGCCATGCCTGCCTGCGCGCCGACCTTCAGCACATCGCCGGTGCTGACGTATTTGGTAAGCGCCTCGGTATGTGTTTTGTCGAGGATGAGATTGGCGAATGGAATCTGTATCCCACACGGCGTGTACAGGTCTGTGCCGATGTGGATCAGCTGCTTGATTAGAGCAGCCGCGGCGGCATCTGGCTCGCTCACGACGCGTCTTCCCGCCGCAACCAGCATCTCTACAGTCCCAGCGGGCGCCCCAATCTGCGGATTTTTCCCAAAGGCGTCATAGGAGACCGAGTAGGTTGCGGGAATTCGTGCACCAATACCAAAAACATTGGTGTCTTTAACGCAGGTGATGCTGTTGGTCATGATGTTAGATGTTCCGAACACGAGACCGAGCACTGGGTCGTGGCCGAGGGTCGCGAACCGGTGGTTTGCGCCCTTGAAGAGTCCGACGTTTTCTGTCTCGTAGCGTGTCACGTCGTAGGGCACTCCACGTGAATTAAGAATATGATGTTTTGAGGCGAACAGATGGTTCGATTCCCGTGGCATCCTGTCATCGAAACCAGAGAAGACACGACTTTGGAAGTCGTGCAGAGCATGTTCTTTTACGTTGCCCGCTCCGGCACACTCGACCTCCGTCAGTGAGTTGATGATAAGAATGCGGGCGACTTGGAGCATGGTTGCGGCTACGACGAAGGCCGCGTCGGCATCCTGCAGTCGTGTCCGCTCCTTGAACTCCCGGTCGATGTGCTGAAGGTTCTCGCCATACTCGCGGACGGACTTTTCGACTGCCTGCTCGGCCCGGCTCTCGTCAACGGCCATGCATGCCACCCTCGCCGCCATATAGTCGGCAAAGAGCCTGCAGGCATGCTCCTCTTCTTCTGTTACCTGACCGTCTGCCGCCGCGGCGACTTGCAACTGCTCGGCTATGGAGTCCAGCGACACGATGCTAACGTTGTCCAAACAGTCCTTGACTTGGTCGAAGGACAAACCCTCGTCATCCGCGATAACCTGCACCTTCGTCTTGACGTTATTTGGGAGGCCGCCGTCCAGCTTGAGGTAATCGAGACCATCCTCGAGCCACTTCTGCTCCTCTTGGGAGAAGTCACCGTCGCAGCGCATCAGGAAGCAGAGCGTTGCCACATATGCGTAGATGAAATTGTGTCGCTTCTCTCCCGCAAGGTAGGCGCCCTGCTTGATTCCGTCACGGAAACCTTTGATGCGTGCCCTGCGGAGCCGCGCGGAGAATGAGTGCTCCTTGATGGCATTGATCCCGCCCTCCACGGTCGACGCCGCGTCGGACGCAAGGGACGATGCTCCTTGGGCCAGATTTACGGCGGCACCGATGGCAATTCCGCCTACCGTGTTCGCGGCCCCCGTAATCGTTTTGCCTGCATCGGACGACGCAATTTGCTCGCCGGCACTCGACATGCCTTCCGCAACCGAGCACATGGCGCTGCCGATGGCCTCGGATGCCGAGGTGGCCGTGTCGACGATAACGTTTCCCGCGCCTTCAGCTGCATTCGTGGCGCCTTTGGCGGCGGACTCGATGGCCGCCGATGCGTCTTTTGCCATCTCACCGGCGGCTTGGGCGGCTTGGGATAGAGCCTTCCCGAGATCAAGTTTTGCTGCCAATTTGTTCTCCTGACATACGCGGGTTGCGCAGTGACCTCCTTCATACTACTGCGCGGTGCGGAGCATTGGGTACGTCGGTGGATTGATGATTGCGGAAAATGGGATACTGCATCTTCATCCCGCTTCCGTTTCCCCCGCCATAGATTACCCTTGGCATACTTGCGCGAACGATTGCTCGTGCTACACTTGCAAGTGCTGTTTCAGGGCGGGGTGGAATTCCCTACTGGCGGTAAATCGGGCGGTGCCAAAGGGGTGCCGCGGAGCAGGCGAGGCGTCTGCGACCGAGCCGATGAGTCCGCGACCCGAGCGTGTGTTGGTTCGCATACCGGCTGAACTGGTGAGATCCCAGTACCAACGGTTAGAGTCCGGATGAAAGAGGCAGGTGATCTTATGTCTGAACAGTCGCAGCATATCCATTTTGAGAACACGAATAGGTGGAGCACCAAACAGCTCGTTACCATGGCGCTGATGTGTGCCTTGGGCGCCCTGTTTATGTACGTGCAGCTGCCTATCCTTCCTTCGGCGCCGTTTTTGACGTATGACCCGTCGCTGGTGCCGGCGATGGTGTGCGGTTTTGCGTATGGTCCTGGCGCCGGTACTGCTGTTGCCGCTATGGCGATTGTTATCCATGCGCTTACCACGGGCGATTGGGTCGGCGCACTTATGAACCTGGTGGCTACGCTGGGCTACATTCTGCCCGCGGCTATCGTGTACCAGAAGATGCATACCTATAAGGGTGCCGTGATTGGCCTAGTGTTCGGTGTCATTGCCGCTACGGCGCTGTCTATGGTCGCTAACCTTACCATTGGCGTATGGTTCTGGTATGGCTCGGTCGATGTGATCGCCCCGCTCATGATTCCTGCCGTGCTGCCGTTCAACCTTATCAAGACCGTGCTTAACTCGGTATTGACGCTTGCAGTGTACAAGGCGGTCTCCAACCTCATCACGCCTAAAAAGGACCAGGTCAAAGGCCGCGCATGATTGAGTGTCGGGGCGTTTCCTTTAGCTATGACGGTGCCGTGTCGGCACTCGACGGTGTCGATCTGAACATCGAGGACGGGGAGTTTTTCTGCATCCTCGGTGGCAATGGGTCGGGCAAGTCGACGTTTGCCAAGCATCTGAATGCGCTGTTGCAGCCCGATGCGGGCACGGTACGCATCAACGGCATGGATGCGTCCGACCCCGAGCTGGTCTACGACATTCGTTCGACCGCGGGCATGGTATTCCAGAATCCCGACGACCAGCTGGTGGCAACGCTTGTCGAAGATGACGTTGCGTTCGGTCCCGAAAACCTTGGCGTGCCATCGGCGCAAATTGCGCAGCACGTACGCGAGGCGCTGAAGGGCGTGGGCCTGGTGGGCTTTGAGCGCCACGAGACCCATGCGCTCTCGGGTGGCCAAAAGCAACGCGTGGCGCTTGCTGGCGTGCTTGCCATGGAACCGCGCGTGCTCATCTTGGATGAGGCTTCCTCGATGCTCGATCCGCGTGGACGCAAGGGCCTCATGAAGGCTTGCCGCGCGTTGCATGATCGTGGCATGACCATCGTGATGATTACGCACTTTATGGAAGAGGCCGCCGAGGCCGATCGTGTCGCGGTGTTTCGGGCGGGGCGCGTTGCCATGCTCGGTACGCCCGAGGAAATCTTGACACGGGCGGACGAACTTGCGCAGTTCAACTTGGATATGCCGGCGTCGTGCTGCTTGGGCACGGCGCTTCGTGCGAAGGGCGTGCCCGTTCATGCGCAGGTGCGCGAGGTGGATATGGTCGCCGAGATTGCGCAGACATATGCCGACCGGAGTGGGGAAGACACCGCAGGGCGGCCTTCTGCATCCGATTCTCGTGTGCTCGACAACGCCTCCTCTGCAACCGACGGGACAGCCGCGTCGGAGCCCGTCATCGAGATTTCGCACCTCTCGCATAGTTACTCGCTGAGCGCCCGCGAGCGCCGCCGCTGGCATAAGCGCTCGGCCGTTGCGGGCAAATCGGGCAAACAGGCTCTCTGGGGAAACGACCCCAGCAGCCCGTGGGCGCTGCGCGATGTATCGCTGACGGTGTGTCGCGGCGAGTTCCTGGGCTTGGCAGGTCATACCGGTTCGGGTAAGTCGACGCTGGTCCAGCATCTCAACGGTTTGATTCGCCCCCAGGAGGGATTCGTTCGCGCGCTGGGGCTCGATCTGTCAAACAAGAAAGACGCCGCCGCGGTTAAGGCCAAGGTCGGCGTGGTGTTTCAATATCCCGAGCGTCAGCTGTTTGCCGAAACCGTGACGCAGGACGTGGCGTTTGGCCCGCACAACCTTGGCTTGCCGCAAGATGAAGTCGACCGTCGCGTCGAGTCGTCGCTCTCGCGCGTGGGCCTCGACCTTTCCACGGTCGGCGACAAGAGTCCCTTTGAGCTTTCGGGCGGTCAGCAACGGCGCGTGGCATTCGCCGGTGTGCTCGCCATGGAGCCCGAAGTCCTGGTGCTCGATGAACCCATGGCGGGGCTCGATCCGGCTGCGCGCAGGGATTTCCTTGAGCTTATCGATCGACTTCACCGCGATGGCCTGACCGTTGTCATGGTTTCGCATAGTATGGATGACCTGGCCAACTGCTGCGACCGCATCGTCGTGATGAACGAAGGCGCGGTGTTTGCCGAGGGAACCCCCGCGCAGGTGTTTGCACATGCCGATGAGCTCAAGTCGATCGGCTTGGGCGTTCCCGCCGCCCAGCGCATGGCGTTGGCGCTCGCGGAAGCGGGCGTGCCGCTGCGTTGCGGCGGGCTCTATACGGTTGAGTCGCTGGCCGATGAGCTGGCAGATTTGCTGATCGGTCGCTCAGACGGTCCTTCTAACGTCGCGGACATTGCTAAATCCAAGACGGTCGCGCGAGAGGAGGGCTGCTAATGGAGGCGTTTTCGTTTGGCAGCTACTATCCCGGCGATAGTGCAATCCACCGCCTGGACCCGCGAACTAAGTTGCTCTTGGGCTTTGTGTTTCTGATCACGACGCTCACGGTTGGCAGCTTCCGCGGACTGGTCCCGGTCGCAATCTTCGTTGTTCTGATCTATACCGTGTCTCGGGTGCCGGTTCGTCGCGTTCTGTCGTCGATGGCGCCGCTGCTGGCAATCGTCGTCGTGGTCGCGGTGCTCAACTTGTTTACCGATCAGAGTGGGCGCATCCTGTGGCAGCTCGGCTTTCTGCGGATAAGCGAGGGCTCGCTGCATTCCGCCGCTTTTATGACCTGCCGTCTGACCTTGATGATGGCCGGTATGAGCGCTATTACGCTCACCACACCGACGCTCGACCTCACCGCGGGCTTTGAGCGTCTGCTCGCACCGTTTGCGCGCGTGGGGCTTCCGGCGCATGAGCTCGGCATGATCATGGGCATCGCGTTGCGCTTTATGCCGCAGTTTGCCACCGAGATGAAGCAGACGGCGGACGCGCAGGCAAGCCGCGGTGCACGCGTAACGGGTGGCCCGCTCGGCGGCGTGCGTATGCTCGGCAGTGTGGCGATCCCACTGTTCACGGGCGTGTTCCGTCATGCCGAGACGCTGTCTGCCGCCATGGATGCACGCTGCTATCACGGCGAGCAGGGCCGCACGCGTCTGCATGCGCTTGCATTTCGCCGCGGGGATGCGCTGGCTGCGGTGGTGACGATGCTGCTGTTTGCGTGTGTCATCGTCGTCAACCTTCAACTTGTTTAGGCGCGATTCGAGCGCAAGAAAGGGGTCCCTATGACCGACAACGACCGCACAGCTCAGCTTGAGCGCGCCTGCTCGTATCTCAGGCGCATTCCGGCGTGGTATCTGGCCACGACCGATGTGGCCGACGGGCATCAGCCTCGCGTGAGGCCGTTTTCGTTTGCCATGGTCGATGAAGGTAAGCTGTGGTTTTGCACGTCGCGCGACAAGGATGTGTGGGCGGAGCTGAGTGCGAATCCCAAGTTTGAGCTCTCGGGCTGGAAGCCGGGGGAATGCTGGATCGTATTGACCGGCGAAGCCGCACTTGAGGACGACGCAGTTGCGAGCGACAAGGTGCGTCAAGCGGGTTTTAAGCACATGGTGGGCATCGGCGAGGAACACGAGAGTGCCAACGACGGCCGCCTTGCTTTCTTTTCGGTCCGCAACATTGCCGCGCGCTTCTGTGATATCGACGGCAGCGAGGAGCGCCTGGAGCTCTAGCGCGTCTCAAATTAACTACCCGTTTCGAATTAGCTAGCGCCAGGAGGACACATGGACGGATTGAATACGGTGTTGGAGTATCTGACGTCGGTGCCGGCATGGTATTTGGCGACGAGCGTTGACGGACAGCCTCATGTGCGTCCGTTTTCGTTTGCGCAGATCCAGGACGGCAAGCTGTGGTTTGTAACAGCGCGCACCAAAGATGTGTGGCAAGAGCTGCTGCAAAACCAGCGCTTTGAGGCCACGAGTTGGTGGCCGGGCCATGGCTGGCTCATCTTGCGCGGGCGTGCCGGCTTGGATGACCGGGCTTTAGGCGAAATGCGCGAAGCTGGGTGGAAGCATCTAGAGCGCCTGGGCGAGCACTATGAGGGGCCTAACGACCCCACGCTCGTCTTCTTTAGCGTCGAGGATCCCGAGGCTTTTATCTGCAATCACGACGAATGGGTGCCGGTCGAGCTCTAGCCAGCTGGCTCATCCTAACAACTTGGTTTTCGCATGGGCGGGCCCCGTATTGCTCGGCGCCGTTAGGAGCGCCGGTCAATACGGGGCCCGCTCCATTTGTCAATTCCTTCAAGCGAATGTGTCGGGAATGTTTCAATGCATGAATATGCAAGCCATTTACGTATTAATGCATCTTTTGGTGCTAAAGTTTCAACCCACTTCATAACGACCGCTGCGAAATGCGCATCGGTGCATAAATCGCAGACAAGGAGTCTGATATGTCTTTGAAGGTTGGAATCGTCGGCGCGGCTGGATATGCCGGAGCCGAGCTCATTCGCCTCGTCCTCGGTCATCCCGAGTTTGAACTTGCTGCCATTACGTCCAACGCCGATGCCGGCCAGCCGTTGTCTGCGGTGCACCCGAGCTTCACCGGCGTAAGCGATCTTGTCTTTACGACGCATGATGCCCCTGAGCTCAAGAACTGCGACGCGGTCTTTTTGGCCGTGCCGCACACGGCTGCCATGGCACAGGTGCCCGCGCTGCTTGCATCGGGCGTCTCCTGCTTTGATCTTTCGGCCGACTACCGTCTGAACGACGCGTCCGTTTTTGAGGCTTGGTATGCCGCCGAGCATACGAGCCCCGAGCTGCTCAAGACCCGTGCCTTCGGTCTGCCCGAGCTGTTCTGCCAGGACTTGGAGACCGCCGCATCCGACCATGCCGACGGCAAACCCGTGCTGGTCGCCTGCGCCGGTTGCTATCCCACCGCAACGAGCCTTGCCGCCGCGCCCGCCGTGCGCGCGGGCTGGGTGGCCGAGAACGGTCCCGTGATTGTCGATGCCATTAGCGGCGTGACGGGCGCCGGTAAGTCCTGCAACGCCCGCACCCATTTTTGCAGCGCCGACGAGAACTTGGAGGCCTACGGCGTGGGCAAGCATCGCCACACGCCCGAGATTGAGCAAATCCTTGGCCTGACCGATCGCGTCGTCTTTACCCCGCACCTGGCACCGCTCAAGCGCGGTCTGCTCTCCACGGTGACGCTGCCGCTCGCGCCGCAGGCTATCGATACCTTGACCCTTGAGGACGTTGTCGACCATTACAAGCAGTTCTACGCCGGTCGCACCTTTGTGCGCGTGCTCGATGCCGGCCAGCAGCCCAAGACGGCTTCGGTCGTCGGCACCAACGCTGCCCAGATTGGCCTCGCGCTCAACAAGCGCGCGGGCGTGCTGGTGGCGACGGGCGCCATCGACAATCTGTGCAAGGGCGCTGCGGGCCAAGCAGTCCAGTGCGCCAATATCGTCTTTGGCTTTGACGAGCGACGAGGCTTGCCCACAGTGGCGTGCCCGGTGTAGCACATTCGATTGTTAACGATTTGGTAGTCGGGCATCGAGTGGGGCGCCACTCTTAAGCTGGTTTCATGATCACGACTGGCATGGCGCACCAACCGATGTCCGTTTTTTTGTTTGACATAAGGAGTCATAAAGACGATGGATACCGAGCTGTTTGATATCAAGATTCGCGCCGTCGAGGGTGGCGTTACGGCTGCGGCTGGTTTTAAAGCTGCAGGCATCCACGCTGGGTTCCGCAAGAACCCCGAGCGTCTGGATTACTCGCTCGTCGTGCCCGATAAACCCTGTCCCGGTGCCGGCGTGTTTACCGCCAATCGCTTTTGCGCGGCGCCCGTGCAGGTGAGCCGTGCCAACCTGGGCGGTGCCGACAAGGGCTACGGTATCATCGCCGGTGTTTCGGTCAACTCTGGCAATGCCAACGCCGCCACGGGTGAGACCGGCCTTGCCTGCGCGCGCGAGACGTGCAGCATCGCATCGCAGGTCATCGGCTGCGAGCCCCAGCAGATTCTGGTTGCCTCCACGGGTGTGATTGGCCAGATTCTGCCGATCGACACGTTTGAGACCGCCATTCCTGCTGCCTACGAGGCGCTCTCCGCCCACGGTGGCGCCGATGCCGCTCGCGCCATCATGACGACCGACACGCACTCCAAGGAGTACGCCGTATCCTACGTCAGTGAGGCTGCGGGTCATGCGGGCAATGTCTATACGGTAGGCGGAATGTGCAAGGGCTCGGGCATGATCATGCCCAATATGGCCACCATGATCGCAGTTATCACCACCGATGCCCCCGTCGAGCCTGCGGCACTTCATGCCCTGCTGCTCTCGACCGTCAAGCAGACCTTTAACAAGGTAACGGTCGATTCCGACACCTCGACCAACGACACCTGCATCATGCTTGCCTCCGGCGCCGCTGCCGCAGATGCCGAGCCTATCGTCGAGGGCTCCGATGCCTTTGACGAGTTGGCATTTGCCGTGCACGAGGTGTGCGAGAGCCTGGCGCGCAATATCGCCGCCGATGGTGAGGGCGCATCCAAGCTTGTTACGGTCAACGTTACCGGCGCCGTGAACGACGAGGAGGCCGATATCGCCGCCCGCGCCGTTGCCAACTCGCCGCTCGTTAAGACCTGCATCGCCGGCCATGACTGCAATTGGGGCCGCGTTGCCATGGCGCTCGGTAAGTGCGGCGTGAAGTTTAATCAGGAAGACGTTTCCATCGACATGATGGGCATGCCTGTCTGTCGCGACGGTCTGACTGTTCCCTTTGACGAGGACGAGGCTCTACGACGTTTTGAGGCGCCCGAGATCGTGATCTCGGCCGACCTGGGCGCAGGCGACGCGGCAACGACCGTGTGGACCTGCGACCTCACGCATGAGTACATCTCCATCAACGGCGACTACCGTTCCTAGATTCCAGGCACGCTGCGCATCTTGCCGCGATTGCGGACAGCGGAGCACGGCGCGATAACGATACGAAAGACGAGGCAGATTATGAAATTCGCACGCGATTGTCGATCGAGCGAATCCAACGAAGCAACCGCGCAGCTGCTGTTCGAAGCGCTGCCGTGGATTAAGAACCTGACCGGCAAGACGGTTGTTATCAAATATGGCGGAGCCGCCATGGTCGACGAGCAGCTGCGCCGCGACGTGATGAGCGACATCGTCCTGCTCAAGATCATCGGTATGCGTCCCGTCATCGTGCATGGTGGCGGCAAGGCTATCAACGAGGCGCTGAGCCATTACGATATTCCCGTCGAGTTTAAGAACGGCCAGCGCGTGACCACGCCGGCGACCATGGATATCGTGCGCGAGGTACTGGGCGGCAAGGTCAACCAGGAGCTGGTTGCTGCCATCAACCACCACGGCAACCTGGCCGTGGGCGTGTCGGGCAGCGATGCCGGCACGCTCATCGCCGAGCCTCTCGACCCCGAGCTCGGTCGAGTGGGCAAAGTGACACACGTTAACACCGACTATATCGAGCGCTTACTCGATAGCGAGTACATCCCCGTCATCGCTACCGTCGCGGCGGGGGAGGACGGCGGTTTCTTCAACATCAACGCCGATACCGCCGCCGGTGCCGTTGCGGCGGCGCTCCATGCGCACAAAGCGATTTTCTTGACCGATGTCGACGGTCTGTACAAGGACTTTGGCGACAAGGATTCGCTTATCTCCAACCTGACGCTCGACGAGGTCAATGAGATGCTCTACGGCGGCGAGGTCGATAAGGGCATGATTCCCAAGCTGCGCGCGGCCGTCGATGCGCTTGCCGGCGGCGTATTTCGTGCCCACATCATCAACGGCACCACGCCGCATTCGCTGCTGCTGGAGCTGCTGACCGATGCCGGCGTCGGCACCGTGATCCATTCCACCGAGACGGCCTACGAGTTCGATACGCATCCGCATCCGCTTTCGACGTTTGCTGCGCGTCTGACCGAGAACCTCGACGAGGTCGAGAAGCTTCAGACGGTCTAGCTGACCCGCAGCCGCCCCATTCCTGCACCCATAGGCCTGCGCCGTTCGGCGCTCAACGAAAGGCATCCCATGTCACTTGCAGCTCAGCAATCGCTTGAATCCAATTACGTTATGCATACCTTTGGCCGCTCTCCGGTCGAGTTTGTCGAGGGTCACGGCATGAAGCTCACCGGCGACGATGGCCGTGAGTACCTCGACTTTCTTGCCGGCATCGGCGTGTGCAGCCTAGGTCATGGCGACCCGGCTGTGCTCTCGGCGCTCGAGGCACAGACCAAAAAGCTCATGCATGTCTCCAATTACTTCTACATCGAGCAGCGCGGACAGGTCGCGGCGCTGCTGTCCAAGCTCGCTAACGACGACGTAGATGGTGCGCGTGTGCTTGCCGATGCCATTGTCGCCGGCGATGAGACCACGGCAGCTGCTCTTGGTGCCCCGGCTACGGATGAGCAGGTTTGGGAGACCTTCTTTGCCAACTCTGGCGCCGAGGCCAACGAGGGCTCGATGAAGCTCGCGCGCCTGTACGCCAAGCGTGCCGGTAATGGCGGCAACACCATCGTGTGCATGCGCGGCGGCTTCCACGGCCGTACGCTCGAGACCATTGCCGCCACCATGCAGGATTGGCTGCAGGACAGCTTCCGCCCGCTGCCGGGTGGCTTTGTGGCCTGCACGCCCAACGATATCGATGAACTGCGTGCGATCTTTAAGCAGCTGGGGAGCGAAATTTGTGCCGTGATGCTCGAGCCGATTCAGGGCGAGAGCGGTGTGCACCCCATGACCGAGGAGTTTATGGCGGCAGCGCGCGACCTGGCACACGAAGTGGGCGCCGTGCTTATCGCCGACGAGGTCCAGTGCGGCATCTTCCGCTCCGGCAAGCCGTTTGCATTCCAAACCTATGGTGTGGAGCCCGACATCATGAGCCTTGCCAAGGGCATTGCTGATGGCGTGCCTATGGGTGCCGTCGTGGCAAAGAAGGAGATTGCCGACGTGTTTAAGCCGGGCGACCACGGCTCGACCTTTGGCGGTAGCTGCTTGGCCATCGCGGCGTGTGCCGCGACGCTCTCCGCACTCGTGCGCGGCGATTATGCCGACCACGCTGCCAAGGTAGGCGCCTATATGGAGGCAAAGCTCGCCAAGCTGCCGCACGTGACCGAGGTACGTGGCCGCGGCTTGATGCTCGGCTGTGATTTGGATGATGCCGCGGGCGACGCGCATGATGTTGTTGCCCGCGCGCTGACCGCCGGTGCCGTGACCAACGCTACAGGTGCGCATACGCTGCGTTTCCTGCCGCCACTTGTCTGCGAAGAAGCCGACGTGGACAGCCTGATCGAGACCCTGTCGGACGTTTTGGCCTAACACAGCGCAATAACTTAATTTGGACCGGGTTCCGGACTGCGGACGTGCCATATGCGGCACGATTCAGCGGTCTGGAGCCCGTTTTGCCTTAGATTTGCTAAGGCAGGGAGACCTGCTGGTCAAAAAACATTAAATATGAGTACTGTTACCGATTTGGTCGCAGCAATTTTGGACTAATAAGACCAGATGGCAAGTCGAAATGGTGGCGCGCGCAGACGTGGTGTAAGAGCGTCCCGAGGTCCGTC
>NZ_QRKO01000009.1:0-86625 GCF_003471985.1 Collinsella sp. AM15-2
CGACGGACCTCGGGACGCTCTTACACCACGTCTGCGCGCGCCACCTCCATGGCGTACTCCTCCCCCAAAATCCACTTCTGTCATAGTCAAACATGCGTATTTTACGCTGTCAACGCGAGCTGGAACGCCTTTAAGGCTGTTTTAAGAACTTTTTTAGGGAATGTGGGGACTTCGAGAGTCCAAAATGAGCGCCCAATCCGGAAGTATGCGGCAAATTCAAGACATGCCGACAACACTGGATAGTAGCAACGCTTCTACCTGCGGCTTCTGTTCATGAAAAGGACCATGCTAATCCCACTCCTCGATGCGGGTGAGATACGGATCGGCGCCGTAGCGACCGGACAGGTATTGCTTGTCGAAAGCCGCGTTCTTGCTTACCAGATTACCGTTTGCCTCGTGGATGTCGGCGAGAGACCACAGTTGGCTCGCCTCCCCCTCGCCGCGCGCAGCGAACCATATCTCGTCACGGCGGAACACATCGTTTCGCATGGTAGACACGTCCTGGGACGAGAAGATGAGCTGTGCGCCACTCTTGTTGACCTCAGGATCCTTAAACAGCAGGATCACATAGCGAAGAAGCTTCGGGTGCAGTTTGGCGTCGAGCTCGTCTACCACAACGGTGCCACCACACTCAAGCGCTGCCATCAGATACGCAGCCAACCCCATGAGCTTCTGGGTGCCGGCAGATTCCTCGGATAAACGCAGCTCGTACGCTTTGCCGCCCACCTCGTGTCTCACGAAGACGCGCCGGCCGCGCCATTCCGGCGCCCTCTCCACTCTGAAGCCGTCAATACGCACATCAACGGCGCGCAAAAAACGCGTGACCTCGCGCGAGTCGCCCTCGTCGAGCATTTGCTCGAGCATCCGCTCCAGGTAGGAACTGTTGTAGTTGAGAAACACAGCGTCGAGAAACCAGCTGGCCGCCTCCTGGACCACCGGTGCATCGAAGTTGATGCAAAGGAACGATAGGTACGGCAGACTTGGGTTGAACCTCGCGGCCGTCACAAGCTTACGCAGTGTGGGGCCGAGTTCAACCTTTGTATCCTCGCGCTCGAACAGCATCGCCGTGCGTGACGCTCCCAATTTTCGCCGCCACAGGCCTTCGGACACGATCTCGTCCGCATGCACGGACAGGGCATAGCGGTACTCGTGCTCACCCGCGCGATAGTAGAGCTCGAACTCGGTGGGCTCGGCAGCAGACACATCATCGAACTTAAACGCCGAACAACGGGGTATCAAAGGGCGATCGCCCTCTGCTGCATCAGCACTGGCAGACAGCAGTCTTATCGGTCTGGCCACCGCCGAGCGAACGTAATCAAGAGACTCGAGCAGATTAGACTTGCCGCCAGCGTTGGGCCCGTACACCGCAGCCACCGGAAGGAAACTCTGCCCGTCGGAACACTCTATGAGGGAACGCTCAAACTCCTTCATCGGCGTCGCCTGCATGGAAAGCTCCACCTCATCGCGATAGGATCTATAGTTCCTGAAGGTGAACTGGCAAAGCATCGTCCTCAACATTCCTTTCATTGTTTTGAAAAGATATTTCAGAGTTTTTATTTGATTATAGAGTTTAAGCAGGCTAAATCAAGTGCTTGCTACACCAATGACAGCAGGCGCAAGGTGCCAAACCGCCCATACTCGACCATCCCATTGCCGGAATGGCGTTTAGCTAGCACGTTACGCATTACATGCATGGAAAAAGGGCAACACTCTATCAGAAAGCGTCACCCTTAAAGCTCCCAAAGAGCTTTTGTATTGAGATATGTACTCTACACCTCAATGAAGTGAACCATCATACCGCACCACCTCGTTTTCAAAACGCCCAAATATGCGCTCCAATGCGAACATCGAATCGACAGCATCGTTTACAACCTTCACCGCAATGATGAAGTCATTTAACGACAGTGGGCACACCATTACGGGCCGCTGTCGCTATGGAGCCGAACCCTTATCCCCTCGGTGGGAAGGGGTCGTGGCCATGGGAATCCCTTGCGCGAATCCTTCCGTCGCGACGATGGACAATCAACTCCGATTCTTGATTGGAGCAAATGCGTCGACCGAGCTTTATCGCCTCGCTCTGGGTCGTCGTAACGAAAGAAGCGCGACTTGTTCCCTCGCCCTTAACCTGCCAATTGCCATCAGAACGCTTCGTAACGTGCTGATTTCTGCCTTTCATACTCACTTCACCTTCAATTCTGAACTCGCCGATATGTCTATAGCATGAGATATGTGACAGGTACCTTCGTGCCGATTTTCAAAAGTGTAGCCACTGGCGCGGACATAAAATGAAGCGCACGCAACGAGCACGTTGATCTTTTTGTCTTCTGGCAACCCTGCAAACCAAAGCGAAAGAGCAGAAAGGGTGCTGAAGTTCACATCCAAAGAAGCTCATATCGACGACCTGATGGACAGGCGCCTCCATATGAACGCAGCCGGCTACTACCATGGTCTACCCGGCGAGCAGAGCGTTTCATTGGTAGCGTCTTTAGCGTACGGGATGGGCATCTACGCCAACTGGCTCTTGCCGATCTACTGCATGTTCACGGAGCAAGAGAGCAAGATCGCAAACAATACCGTCGTGATTACCGGGCGAATGATCGATGGGTTCCGGTGCGCCGACGCCAGATCGGTATCTTGCGATATGGCCACGTCGAGCGGCAGTTGAATCGCAAGATCGATTCTGGAGGTGACATTCCCTACACGGATGCCCCCGCACGGCCTCGCGCAGCCATGTCAAGCATGCTGTAAAATATCGTCAAAAAAAGAGGGCCGACGCATCAACCCTCTTCAGGTGTCGCCCGAGAGCTTCCACCGCAATTGGCTATATTCTACTCGATATCCTGTGTTTGTCTACGGGCCCCAACACAAGTGAAAACTATCTTCATCTTCAGACGCTGACTTTTAAGTTGCAGCTATATAACTACGGAGTGAATCCATCTTGCTCCTAGCTCCGGTATTAACTATCTTGTGAAAATCCGAGGAGGACAGAGATCCGTGCAGATCTTCTAGCACGTTCGAATAATTTCGAATAACCTGATAGCACTCAGTTTTGGAAACCATCATCTTTCTGAGTAGATAGACAATTAGGACGACATAATCACTAATAGTTGAAAAGTCTATCGAAGGAACGCCAATCTCGGATGACAGCATCTGGCCAAGCTGATTGCCCACTTTTGCCCTCTTAAACCTAACGTCATAAACGGCACTATTATGAGCAATCGCGTTACGGAGGTCCTTGAGCGCAAAGATAGTACGCTCAAGAAGCCCGGGACCGTCGTAATTGTTCGGAAGCTTTAGGTCATCAGATATGCTCTGTCTAACCGAGCCCTTTAAGCACGAATAGAAAACACCGAAGTTTCCTAGAGTCATGACCTCGAATAGCGCCCAAATAGGCAAGGGTTTATCGCTGTCGTAAAAATGCCTAACAACAGGGTTCTTGGAATAATTGTACTGAATCAATCTATTGATTTCCGCGCGCAGACCCAGGCGCTTTTTCATAGCAGCGCTATAGTCTTTACTTTTTCTAGGGTAATCACGGTACGCCACGAGCGTTCGAGAGAAAATATCTTCCAGCACGAACGAGTGAGAATCTTCAAGCACGGCTTCTAGCGTATAGTTCTTTAGCGCAGTTTCAATAAACATTACGCTTGGATATAAGAGCGCCTTGACCGCCATATCAAACTCATTTAAGGCAATTACCTCGTCAAAGCTCGTTAAATCCAAGCAGTTGGAAGAATTGCCCACAAAACGATGACCCTTGTAGCCATGATAATAGCCGTAATTCTTCATCTTTCTTTTATGGACAGAGCCGTGCGTCTCTATCCCTTTATCCCTAAGATGTTTCATGAGGCCATTGAGAGTTTTCATTATGGGTCCTTAAGCGCGGAGCCGAAATTGAATTAATTATATCCGCTACCGGACACCACTAGAGCATTATCCCAATCGGTACCGTCCTCATTCCCCTAAAGCTGCAGCATATAACACGACTACGCCACCGGATCATTTGATGGCATCGCGAACGGATCGCTGCAGCTTATTCAACCGAAATAACGGCTCGTCTTCTATCATGCGAAATGACTGCTTTGGACAGCCGTAAATAGGAAGACTGATTCCGGAAGCGACATTTCCTCGCACGAACTCGTCTTTTACGGTGCCCCGGATTCAAGCGTGGCTAACAAGGCAATCCAAGGTATCCCGTGAAGCCTCGTTATCAAAACGCTCAAATATGCGTATCGCCGCGAGTATCGAATCATCGGGTCGCAACCGGTCGAGCGGCGCCTTAAGCCCGACGAGAAGAACCCTGGCCGAAAAATCGATAAGCATGATCACGAAGAGCGGACTCGGCGGCCGGCAATCTAATGCCATGAATCTTCCAAATCATTCTTTAACCCTTGATTGGCAATACATCCCATTATTTATTCAGCGCCATAATGGACCAACCTCAACGCGACATAGAAGAGCCGAAGTCCCGCATCAGAACCTGACTATTATTCCCGCTGCTCCTCCGGAATAAATGCTTGCAATATTATAGCGACGGCAGGAATATGTCGCAGCTCGTCACAGCTATGGTTCGCCATGTAACTGAACGCATTAGTTAGCCATTTATTCGAACCGTGAACGTATTCCACCCCATAGGCTTCAAACAAAGATTCGAGTTCTCCAGAACTCAAAACTACCAATCCCTCGCGCGCAAGAAGCCGAAGCATCTCTTCAACGCTCACGCCCAGATCATCTGGAAGGTTTTCATAAACTTGGTGCTTATAATGACTTTTCACTATTTCTGGCATTTTGTCCCGCTGCCCGCCCGGACAGCCTTCAAGCTCTCGATAAAATCGCTCAAGGGAATTCCTCACTTCTCGAATTTCATTCCGTTTATCATTGGTAGTGATAAATAGATTGGATACGCGCTTAAAAATATCGTTATTATCCAATAAATCAAAATCCGTAATTACTTTGCATCTAATTCCAGCCGAATCATAAAACTTCTTAATGCTCTCAAAACCCGGCTTACCGTTAACAGAAACAAATAGGCCGCTGTAATTGGTATCAAATTTAGAAATTAGTTTACGATATACGGCGGCATCTCTAGGGCCTTCGAAAAGGACGGCCTCACTCGAAAATAATGCATCCAGATACTCGGCTGAAAAATCCGAGCGGTCAATTAAGCTCAGGATTTCCTTATTGGAGAGCACTTTTGCGCAGCGCATGTCGCCATCTCGGTTAAGACGCACGATGGTAAGCTCCTCAGAACAAGACGAGATGAGCCCCTGGAGTAAGAAGGAGCTATGCGTGGAAATAAACACATTGTTGAGACTTTCGTTCTCAATAAAGTTTTTGCCCAGGATTTCCCCCATCCTGCGCGCATATGGAGGATGAAGAAAAGCTTCAGGCTCATCCAAAAGAAACACCGGCTTGCGCCTTCCCATCAAACTCAAAAGAACGGAAACAAAACTACGCAAGCCATCGCCCTCTTCGCGCAGCGGCGTAGCCTTAGACAAGATAGTCAGACGACGTGGCATATCATGTGTTGCACCACGATATTCCTCAAATGAATCGCTAACGACGGGGACAATCCTTTGGCGACTCGTGCTCGCATCTAGAACAACGTCCCTGTTAAATAGTGGAGTAATTTCGGACGCTATCGTCTTGCAGTCCGGATCGGTGTCGTATGCCGAGCTAAGGCTGTTGTAGTTATCGTCGTTTATGCCATAAGCTTGATCGCCAATCGACATCAACAGGCGATCCTCGGTACCCACATAGTCAACCATCGCAGGTCCAAAAAAGCGCAGCGCCTCGCGGCGAGCTTGTTCTGGCCCTTCATAGTTGTCGTCATCAAAACACCGAGAAAAACTCTTGCGCCAATCATCGGTCGGGGAAAAGCAAGGGGTACGATAATTCGGAGAAAATGCTATTCCACCCGGAGTCCAATTTATGCCGGTGTTGCAGTAATCGCGGAGACGCCATCCCCCATTACAACGAACAACTTTATCATCGAGACCATATGTATCGATTATTTCATTGCTGTTTGCTGGGAAATTGAGGTGGATTTCATTAAAGACAACGCGCTTGGTCAACTCCCCTCCGGAATAGCCCACCTCTGGATTACCCAAAATCTCAGAACGAATTTCTTTAAGTGATTTACTTTTACCAGAATTATTTGGTCCAATGAATACAGTAATCTTCTTAGGCTTTACTGTCGTACCGTCCACCGTGACCAGCTCATTGACTTTAAAAGAATATCCAGCCATATTCATACTCCTCGACCGCTGCTTTAGTCGATTATTACAAACTGCGGGGACATGCAGTGAGCACAATCGATGAGCGAACTGAAACAGAAAAATGGGCTCGAAGAACAGCGTACGTGCCGCCAGGCCACTCAGTCATGGTTTCGAATCGATGACTCAGCCAAAACGGCTCTTTTGAAAACCGCGACCGGATCCCTCAGATAGAGAAACGAAAGCCTTGTCAATGCGCCACCCTTTACGATATTGTCTCAATTCTCAAAATATCATGAGGGGGAATCGAGCCAACAATCGCTCCATCAATCTTGGGCAGGCAGTAATCCGTCGACATATTACTGCTGAGTACATCAATGAAGCTCGACAATATTGAATCATGGGCATAAGGCTGAATGCGATCAAAAGAGAAGGCAAATTTGACCCTGATTGAAACCCCCAGGCTTTTCAATGCCTCAACTGCTTCGGCTCCCGCAACATCCTCTAAAGACCACGCAAATGTTTCCCCACCCAACGTTGCTGAATATTTTGAATATTGCCCGGCCATGGATTTAAGCAGGTAGAAGCAGACACAGCCAGTCCTGCGTGGATGTTCAGCAAAATAATGATTTGCCTTCTGAAGAACAGTCTCAGTTTGGCCCAAGTTCAACCCAACAACCCCGGAAAGATAGCGAAATTGGTCAAATGCCTCTTCCCTAGAGAAAGCCTTCAAACCCATTTCCGCAATATCATCCGCAGAGAGCACTCTGGTAGCATGCCATCCAGTTATCGTTTCTTCTTCTAGCAGTTCAGCGAGAATGGCCCTTTCCGACCCGTAAGACCCAGTCAAGCGTTGGTGATAATCTGAAAATAGGCGCATTATGTCTTTTCGACTATCCAAGTCGTACATCTATCGACCCTCATCCAATCTGGACGAACAGTTGCAGCAATTTGACAGAACGCCCTTCTTTATAGAAAATTGCCTCGCAAAACCTTCGTCAAACGAAGCTTGCAGTTCTTTTAGAAAATCTTGCATCAAGCGTAAGCGGCAACATTTCATAACGAAGGAGCATGTCGACAATCGACAAGTCGACCAGCATCTTAAAATCTAGATTTGCATACTCCCCTTGCGTGCTCCTTCCTCAACTTTAGGAAACCCAAGCCGATAGGCACGCAGGCGAAAATAGTTGCTGTTCTTTTCCAGATAAGCTCTAGCATCTTCTTCACTCATCAGCGAGAAATGGACACCCCTAGATTTGAGATGATCAATCTGCTCTGACGCCGTAAGCCACGGCTTTCTATTGGCGTCGGTCATCAGATCTCCGTTCGCGATGATTAACTCAAGATTTTATATTAAGGCGTTTAACTGAGCGAATCACTAAGATTTGGCTGTTACGTCAAATACCCTTTAGCGCAACAACCCGAATACTCTGAAACTAAGGAATGCCAATCCGATTAATGGAATTATTCACCGTGCATTTGAGAACATCATCCTGCCCATCAAAAGTCATTGGAAAATACTGCAGGTAGCGGTTGCCAAGTATGTCCGAGTACGTGACGAGGATGCGATAGCCGGCCTCCATCACCGGCTTTGCTTCACCACCAAAATAGATAACCAGCTCACTCTCCCCTCCCACTGGAAGCTGTCGAGTCTGGCACCAGGCGACCCGCGGAGTTCCAAAATGGGCCCACTCATTTCTATTCGCAATTCCAACCCTCACATTAACCGCAGGCCCAGCTCCCATACTGGATATTGCATAACGATTAGCGGCATGCTCGTCCACAGGACTCTCGTCGCAAGGAATAGCTGGGGCTCCGCCATCAATCAGCAGACGATCAACGCAGTCCAAAGCACCCGATTTGTATTCATCGTCCCTGGGATCAGCCTCGGTAAACACACCGTGAGCGAAACCGTTCTTCGACATACATAGTTGCTTTTCCGACAAACGGGTTAAGGCAATACAAGGGAGAACGTTCATCACATCAGAATGATTCCGGTCTTCTCTACCAGCTAGCAGCGAGAAATACAGCACCGCGACCGCCGAAATTGAGCCCACTAACGCGCCAAGATACCCAAGCAGGCCGTTAGCGTCCCATACGGGATGCAGCCATGGAACTGGTGTATCAATTGAAAACGCAATCTGAATGACTATTAGCAAAAATACAGAGAGCACCACAACGCAAGCAATAAACGCCTTAATTAAATCGAATACCGAAGGCTTCCTCTTGCCCGAACACATTCCAACCAAACTCATTTCACGAAACACACGTTTTAATAAAGTTGGCCCCAAAATCGGTTACCTGGTAGCTCCAGCGATGGAAAACGAATTTCTTGTCATCTTCAAGCTCAACCTTCGCCTTCGCATTTTGGATAGCCTCGCTTGATTCGAACCTTTCAAGCGTAGCTTTAACATCATCAGCATAGTAATCACAACGCTTGAGGATGCCAAGTCGATCCAGGTTTCCCAGATACACCAGCGATTGATCAGGGTACTCGCAAACACCCTTACAGCACTCGTTATAGCCTTCTACGATTAGCGTCCATTTAATTGGAACTAGCTCGTCTGCGCTGACAATTCTTAAGTCAACGAGCGGAATAGACGCGTGTTCAGCATCATCAGAGCCAGTCAACGTACTCAGTAACTTAGCCTCGTCGGGACTAATCTCCTTAAGTAGCTGAACAAAACTGGGGTGGACGTACTCTGCCGTCCGATCATCCATCGAGGAAAGTAACAGATTCGCATACATCCCTCGTAATTCCTCGCTGTCATAGCAATATGCGAGTTGTTGAATTGCTGGAACTGCGATATGCGCCGGAGGTTCGGTAAGATGCTCCTCGGGAATCTTATCAACACGAGACTCTATAGCATCGATAGCCAGCTTGATGCTTTCCTCTCTATTAACAACCCAGCGATTCCACGAGGAAAGCCAAATGGCAACAGTCCGTGGAACCAGGCTAACCGTTTTTCCTATCGACTCCGCAGAGGGATGAACAAGGTCGTCATATGCCTTTTCAAGCACCGGTATAGTGGCAATTTCATTAACCTTATCGAGATCCATATCAAACTCCTTGCACCCCACCGTCGGTAAGCCAGTAAAGTCATCTCACACTAACGCACCAACAAGATCGTCTATCAAACGGGCTGGGAAACACCCCAGCCCTAACAACCCAGCAGGAAACACACTATTCCTCACAGGCATGGCTACGCAAGCGCGACGGCAGCAATTTGTCAATCTCCCCCGGCTCAAATGACTGGTGCCCGTTCTTAAGCCTGTCGCGAGCCTTCTCGTACGCCTTGTCGCTCGTCCTTGGCGCTTCATCGTATATTTCGGCTTGCTTCTCAATGAGCAAGTCGCGGCATCTGCGGATCTCTTCAACTTCAAGGTCGTCAAAATCCGTAAGCAACGACTCATAGTCCTGAAGAACAACCCAGAGTCGATTAGCGCAACGCACGTGTTCCTCAGCTTCCTCGGGCAGCTTAGAGCCACGGGTATACAGATTTAACCCAAGCGATAAGGCCGAGGTAATGGAAGCGACAACAGCCCCAACTCCGGTCCCGGTTTGACCTATAATGACGCTAATTACTCCACAAGTTGAAACCGCAGTTAGAATTATCTGGCTGATGGAAATACGATTGACCGTCTTACGCTTTAGAGTTGCCGCTTCCTGCTGCGTCTGATATGTATACGACAGCTTGCCGTAAGATTCCTCAATCTGTCCGCGCAGCCGCTCCCTATAATCCAATCTATCCAAAACAACCTCCTAGCGCGCCATTTGGCGAAGCACCTTTCCGAGGCACTCATAACTTTTGGCTGTATCGATAGCCTGCTGGCTACCTGGGCTAAAAAGCGCGAACGGCACCGCGCCTTGCAGGGAAAGGCGATTAAACTCATCCAAAAGTTGCATCTCATATGCCCCCGCTGGTGCAGAGCTCTCCCCATTCGCCCAACGCCAACCAGCAATCGCGGAGAACACGAAGCTATCGATAACGATGCCGGACAGCCTATAGCTTGAGAAGCTCGCGGCGTGGACATTTCGAATATGCTTGCAAGTGTCGAACAGGAGTCCCCTCGAGCTTGCGTTTTTCTCTTTCATCGCCTCCTGCTCCGCCTTGGGATCAGTCGCAAGCCATCGACCGCCCATATGAGTATCGGGGTAGTCGTAACTCACAAATGATCCCCAGCTGTCCACACGCTCAAATGCCGGGAGAAGTTCAAACTTCATTCCATCCGAGAAACTGACAACGACAACCTGACCATCACCCTTAACATCAGTCGTAGAGTAGGTTTCGGAAACTGCGGATTTAACAGCCTGAAGTAATCTTGATTGTCCATTCCCCCTATACATGTCATAACGCTCGTACTCGCTCCTAGGAAGGGACAGCAATACGTCAAGATCGCTATCTGTTGTTGCGGTACCACGCCCATAAGAACCAACATACAGTGAATGTGCCGTCTCGCTGTTGGAACTCCAAAACTCCGAGTTCACAGCCTTGGTAATCCGTTTGTACCTTTTGGAGATCAATTCTCTCTTTGCAGATTCAACGCCAACGATATTCTTCTTAACTCGGTCCATAAGCTCAACAACCTCACAATCTGCTCACCGACAAAACGACAGCCTAGGTCATGCCACATGAATAGCAGCGGCACTAATCCATTGAATCAATTTTACCGCCGAACACCCATGCGAACATAAGTGCTCTTATTAAGGTAATTCATATAAAACGGCTACGCGGCATCGGCAGAAACACCGCCAGAAACAAAAGGGCAGCGACCCCACATCGACTCCGATATCCTACGCCATTTCGCGGTGTTCTTCATCGTTCGAACAAAAGGATATATACGTCAAAAAACGAGACTGCACACGGCAAAAGCCGCTCGGCACATACATAATTAAAGAGATGCGGTTCCGCCGTAGAAGTGGTTCACCGGAGTAAGCATACTCGTCTCGCCCGCACGCTCATAATTGACGCCTGTGTCAGAAGGGCGTGATTTTACTACATCCATCATGCTTGACCCAGAGGTCTTTAACGGAAGCACCGTTACACCTGGGCGGCAAGCGATGCGAAAGCTCCTTAAAAACTGAGACGCGTTCGACCTACACTTAATCATCGAATCGCAGCCAGTCGATCGTCGATTATAAAGCGGCGACAAGAACCAAAGGAGGGCACATGAAGAGCATTGCCACGCAGAGCTTGACCTATGCAGCAGCCTCGCGGACTTTTCCTGGAAGGTCTCGGTGCCGAGTCTCGAAGAGTCGCAAGGCGGCCTCATGCTGGAGTTGCCACATCGAGCATAGTCAACTATGCGCGGGCGGGACGCCGCTAACGGCCAACGCCCCAACAGTCAGCCACTCCCTCTCCCACAACATTACCCAGAAAGATCGCTGATGTTGACTGGGGTTCCCGTAAAATAAAACCCCAACTAAATATGTGCGGAGTGCCGGCCTGGAGCTGCCTTCGGACCCTATTGGCTGCTCACCGAGAGGCTCCGCTATGAAACGACCCCTTTACTACCTGCTCTGCGCGATCGCGTGCACGTCCATGGTCGGCGCGACGATGCCTATGGCGGCCATTGCGGAGGCGATTCAGCCTCAAGCAACAGCCGAGCAGCAGGCACAAGCCGACGCCACGAGCAGCGGCACAGGCAAGGCCGAAGACGGCACCAACACAAATGCGACAGCGGATACAGTAGAGGACAGCACCGCAACATCCACCGGCACCAGCCAGACCGACACCGCGGACGCCAACGCCACAGACACCGCCATGCCCGGCACCACCGCCGCAACCGGCACCCCCACCCCATCCCTCCGAGCCCAAGCCACCCCCGCGCCCGCCGCGATCTCCGCCACGTCACAAACCGGCTACGCCCACTCCACTACCGCAACCCAAAACGGCGTCACCTTCACCGTCTGGTGGAACGACGCCCCCGCGGGCACCGCGACGACCTTCCACGTAACCCAGGCCGACGGCTCGTCCCAGGCCAAGGCGCGCATGGACGTGCCCACCTACTGGGACGGCGGCGGCCAGGAAAGCGTCTGCGACCCGTCGCGCCAGGCATGGTCCAGCTACCACAGCCTGGGCACCGCGGGCCACGACTTCACCTTCGACTTCACGGCGTCGGGCACGTACCGCATCCACTTCTACTTTATGGACAACGACAGAAACGACCCCCAAAACGACAAGGGGATCTACTACCTGCGCACCACGGCGGAGGTAACCGTAAACGACGCCGCCCGCCCGAGCGTCGCGCAGATCGTCAACAGCGCCGTGGACCTGTGCAGGCAAGAGACAAACGGCTCGGAATACGACATGGCGCTGTGGCTCCACGACTGGACGCTCGAGCAGCTGGAGTACGACCACAGCCTCAACTGGTACGGAGACCTGGACCAGCACCAAACATCAGCAGCGAACCAGCTATTCAAATAAGCTTCCGCCTGACGTCTTTTGCAGCAGTTCGACAAAACCGATCTGGTTTAACACGTGCTTAATCGCATACGTCTCAACATATCTCATAAGAAGCTCAGTGAGTTCCTTAATGAACCGTTTGAACTCATTCTCGGTCAGATAGCGCTCAAGCATCCAAACCATTCGAATGTAGTTGACGTTTTTGCGCCCACCGACCTTGGCGCAATAAAGCCTCTCATCATGGGCGCAAACATTGCGGAATTTAACGAGGACCTCAATCGAAACCCTCGCGTCATCCACACTGAAAAACCCGAGCTTGTGTGATCCGGTCCTACCCGTCGAGTCCACAATCATTTTGCAAACCGCAGACTTATCCTTGGGCTTCATTAAGTTATAGAAATGTTCGATGTTCCCAAAAGTCAGGTCGTTCACCAGCACCCAAATGGGCACCGCACCATATGAATTTCGGTAATGAGCGATGAAATCTGATTTGCTATTAGATACCCTACGACCCAAAACCGACGTAAGGCCAGCAATCTCTTGCGCGAAATTGGCCCCATTTTTCCCGGCGCTAGCAAATTCATTTTCATCGCAATAATTTGACTGGAGAAGATACGCTTCGGGAGCTCGGTGGGCATTCGAAAAAGCATAGGCGACCGCAGTCTTGATTTTAGCCTCAGCCAAAATCAAATATCGAAACGTAAGAGACCTTAGCTCTCTATCAAAAGTGAACAGAGTATATAAATCCGAAAACGATATGCCCTCAAGATACCGATCTTCGCCAGACTCTCTACTCTTGCCAGTATCGAGAAATGGATCCTTATAGCCATTGACAATTGAGTAGTAGCCCTCACGCATCAGAGTGGGACCAGTATCCTCATCGACATCCAAACCGCGAGATTCAAGAAGTCGAACTTGCTCATCGATAGTCAAAAAGGGCTTATCAGACATACCAACTCCTTAAATGAAGAGAGACGGCCATCCATAAGAACAGCCGTCTCTCCGCAGGACGTAGGCCCGTAGGTTGACTACGTCAATACCGCTATATTTACTTTATCCCCTGGACTCCAAGGGGTCAATTCAAATTAGGAGAGCAGAAATCCTTCATGAACCTGTTCCGACTGCGGCTCGATCACTAAGATGTCCTGCGGAGCAATCGAACCTTCAATAGCCCCATCAACCTCAAGCGAGAGCTGATCAGCATCGGAAAAACCGTCAAGCGCCTTTACAAACTTTGACATAATTGGATCCTGAGCATAAGGCTGGATACGATTAAAATTAAAGGCAAATTTCACCCTGATCGGAATTCCCATTTCCGTCAGCCTCTCACCCGCACCAGGCCCTAAACCGCCCTCCACCGACCACCTAAACGTTTCCCCACCCAAAGTCGCTGAATATTTCGAATAACGGTTGCTCATAGACTCAAGCAGATAGAAACATACATGGTTGCTCCGACGAGGATGTTCGTCTAAATAATGCTTCGCTATCCGAAGAACCGCATCAATCCTGTTTGAATCTAGCCCAACGATATCGTATAAACTGCGAAACCGATCAATCGTCTCAGTTTTTGAATATGCTTTGAGTCCCCCGTGCCTTATTTCTTCTTCCGAGAGCACCCTAGTCGCGTGCCACCCCGTAATTTTTTCCCTATTGAAAAGCTCTATGAGTGCGGCTCGACCCCTTCCATCAGAACCGCACAGCTTTCGATAGTCAGAATGCAATCGCATTAAATCGATACGGTTATCGAGATCGTACATATTTCAAGCCCTTCTTTAACGCCATCACACGAGTAGAATTGCTCAAGGCGAGATAGCAACAACACTAAAAAGAATATTTGTCCGCTTGAACACCGCTGTTTATTGCGAGACGGCGCACACGGCGTCGACGGGAAAACCATCGATACAGACAACGCTGTTAGCAATGGCATCCGCGCCTTACATACCCCAAGGCACCTTTAACGGATCAAATCTTGGAAAGGCGATTAACTCACAAAGCGAGCGTTCCAGCTTGGAGCGAACAGCCATAAGTTCGGTTTTAAACCCTTGCAAATCCAATCCCATCTGGTTATTACAGGCTATATCGAGTATTGACCACGAGGAGGAGCAACCGGAAGGATCAGACACAAGCTTCTCCGAAAAGTCGTAGTGCATGAATGCGTTTCGCAAAGGATGAGCGCGCTTAATCCATCTCTTATCTTCTCTCGAAATAAGCCTCTCGACTTCAGACAGAAACCTGTTCGTACAAAGATCAAGCTCCGCATGGGTCCTTGCAAAGGTAGTAAATATCTGGAGAGCCCTTGCGACATGGTCCAAACTCAAACAGGAATACTTAATAAAAACCGCGTCAGTAAAGAATCCTGCTTCAAACAAAACATCAACTGATACAAGCAGCATAAGGAGCTCAGAAAGAAAAAAGAAAATCACGTCGTCCTTGCATCCAATGATTTTTACCTTTTTGACCAAATCTTCGAATCGGCGATCATTCGAACGAGTTTCAAAGGCTGAAACATCAAAAACAGACCGATCTGCATAATACGATTGAGAAAAACGATATAAAAAGCTACCAGAAAACGCCGAATGGTATCCGATTTCATACGGAAAGCTAGTGGCGCTTGAACCGAGAAGCTCCGATGAGTCCTTGGTAAAGAGATGAATGGAAGAAAAGGTTGCATAACAGGGAAGTTCACCGTAATAGGTGATTCCGATATTGTTTCGAAACCTATTGAGAAGCTTTGGAAAGGGACCACCAGAGAATTGCTTATTGAGTTGATCTATTACGGCTCGGGTTTCCGAAAGATAATCATAGAAGCTCATTTTGTTCGAGCTGAGAGACTTTGTCATATGCCGAATACGAGTTACGCGTAGATCTTCTACGGGAATATGAAAACCGAGCTTCTTATTAATGAAAGGAATCGCATCGTGCACAGCAACCGCTACGAACGGAAGCGCCGTGATATCAAGAGCGATTGCCTCATTGGGAAATTGTTCTGCATGTCTCACCATACGACCAATGAATAGGCCCTCGTCGATGATAAGCCGCCAGCTAAACAAATCTCTGGAGTCAAGGTGGATATCTAGCATTGTTTATGAATACCCCGTTTACTATATCTAAGCCCGAAACACCCATCGCAGGCTCCGCCAAATCCGCTTACCCATACGACACCGGCTATCGCCTGGTCCAGAATCTCGGATTTAAACTCTCCTTTTCAATATGCTCGGCAAAGGCGACCCAGCTGCATCTCCATTCCGAGTAAAACGACTCAATCTCTAAAGCAGAATAGTTTTCGCCAATTTTCGAAGGCAAGACTGAGCCATGGGCGATTTCATTTCTTTTGTATTGGAAGTCATCGATATGACTCCAAGCTCTTCCCAAAATTGGCGCGGGGTCCCCCAAATCAAATAAATAACAGATAGTCCTAACCTGGGTCGACTTCATATAGCTCCCGTCATCTGGAAAATAATCAGTGAACTTCAAATCGCGAACACAAGAGTCGAGTAAAGACCGAACGTCCCTGGCGTTACCAATTTTGGTTTTTACATTAGACGCATCAGCATATGACCGAAAGGATGAATTTAAGGCTGCTGCTATAAACCCATCCTGCATGTTTTTCAATTTTCCCCTATAAGAATTGGCCGTCTCAAGAACAGCTCGAACAGTCCCTTTGAGTAGCTGCTCATAGGCCGAAAAAAGAAATACAAAGGAAATACCTTTAGCCGTCTTTACCAGAATATCATCAGGAGAGGGATTCGATTCTCTATCGCCGATCTGTTCGAAAATATTAGCGGACCTCAAAAGCAGCTCAAGTTCCGACATGGACTGTTCAAATAGATCGATCTGAGGTTTAAGGCTCAATGTATCCATGATTCAAAAAAGCCTCTTTTGCATAAGCAATCCGCCCCTTTACCTTAGGAAGCGAATTAGTTGCAGACGTCGTATACCCACGAAAAGCCTTAGAATCGATCCAGTTGTTTTTACTGCACACCTCAAGCTGGGGACATACTCTGAGAGCCTGCGCAGCCCCAACAGAGACTCCCTCAAACACGTTAGCAGGAGTTGATCCCTTTCCGCCCCGCTTCAACCCATTCGGAAAACACCGAGCAAGATAATTCATAACCCGATTGAATTCATCTCTATATTCATCAAGCAGCTCCTCATCGTATTGATTGCCCTTCTCGATAAAGGAGTTAAGGAACTCTTTAACCGAGTGTTTAAAACCCTCTACACCGTTTAAATAAGCAAAAAACCTGAGGACATATTCCTGAAGACTACCATCCGACTGGCGGTTTTTGGGGACAACAACAACAGTTCGAAAATCAGCATTGGATGACAGTTCATTAATTAAATCGAGAAAAACTCCGCGATAGATACAGGATCGCACCTCTTGAGATGTCAATGATATGCCTCCCGTATTCAGGCGCTCAAAGAGGTCGAAACGGACCTGACGATCGCTTTTGTCATTCAGAACCGTTACCTTTATTGGGCGATCGAGAAAAATCGAGCGCATGTCTTCTGGCAAATCCGAAAAGCAGCATCCATTAAGCTCGGGCAGCTTGCTTAATCCCTTAAGACATAGAGGAGCCTTCAAGCCCAACTCCTCGCGCTGTTCCCCTTCAAGAATAAAATTGACAATCGAGAGGCTACGCTGAAGTCCGTCCACAACTTCCCAAACAACAGCCTCATCTGGAGTAGAAGAAGTTGCCATAAATAAATTTGGAACCGGAATTCCCAGCAGAACCGACTCTATAAGGCCAGACTGTCTCTCATCGTCCCACCGAAACTGCCTCTGGTACTCAGGAGCAATATCGATTCTCTTTTTCAAAATCCTTCTTGTTAGCTCATCGCATGTAAGATCGTAAGTATCAAAACTAACTTTCATGCGCTGCGCTTGTAAAGCAGAACGCATGTCTTGAAACGTGGGTTTCATAATGCCCCAAACGTCATCGACCACTAGACCACTTCTGAGTTATTTTACTTTACGAACCGCGTTCACGAAATATCGACTCGCTTATGACAGGGTGGTCGCACGCATCCTCGCCCACAAGCGAGAGGATAGTCGAATCAGCCGCATTCCAGGTTCTTCAACGTCAAGACGATCCACTTCGGATTGGGCACTACGGCAACTATCACGACATCACCCAATCCGGCACGCAGGTTTGAGAAGCCGCCCTTATCTTGACAGCCAACACCCCGGAGCATACGACGCGGCCTGGCGCACGTCAAGCAACGAGAGGACTCGCCATGCCAATAGACGACATCATCTACCTACTGAAGTTCGCTCCCCAAGAGGAGTACATCGACGACCTGATGGGCGCCTCTATATGAACGCCGCCGACTACTACCACGGTTTGCCTGGAGAGCAGGGCGATCCGCTAGAAGCGTCTCTGGCGTACGGCGTGGGCGTCTACGCCCATTGGCCCTTACCGATCTACTGCATGTTCACGGTGCGGGAGAGCGACATCGTTGACAACGCTGTCGTGATTACCAAGCGAATGGTCGAGGAGTTCAGGTGTTCCGACGGCTGGATCGGCATCGTGCGGTACGACCGCTTTGAGCGGCTGCTAAATTGGGATATCGATTCTGGAGACGACATTTCCCTACACGGCTCCGTCCTCTATGGCGCTCCAACCCCTCCCCAACATTCCCCAGAAAGATCGCTGATGTTGACTGGGGTTCCCGTAAAATAAAACCCCAACTAAATATGTGCGGAGTGCCGGCCTGGAGCTGCCTTCGGACCCTATTGGCTGCTCACCGAGAGGCTCCGCTATGAAACGACCCCTTTACTACCTGCTCTGCGCGATCGCGTGCACGTCCATGGTCGGCGCGACGATGCCTATGGCGGCCATTGCGGAGGCGATTCAGCCTCAAGAAACCGCCGAGCAGCAGACGCAAGCCGACGCCGCCACGAACAGCGACACAAGCAAGGCCGAAGACAACACCAACACAATCGCGGCAGCAGATACCGCAGAGGACAGCACCGCAACATCCACCGGCACCAGTCAGACCGACCCCGCGGACGCCAACGCCACAGACACCGCCACGCCCGACACCGCCGCCGCAACCGGCACGGCCACCACAGCCCCCGCCCCATCCCTCCTCGCCCAGACCAACCCCACGCCCGAGGCCATCTCCGCCACGTCACAAACCGGCTACGCACACTCCGCCACGGCAAGCCAAAACGGCGTCACCTTCACCGTCTCGTGAATCGACGCCCCCGCGGGCACCGCGACGACCTTCCACGTAACCCAGGCCAACGGCTCGTCCCAGGCCAAGGCGCGTATGGACGTACCCACCTATTGGGACGGCGGCAGTCAGGAAAGCGTCTGCGACCCGTCGCGCCCGGCATGGGCCAGCTACTACAGCCCGGGCACCACGGGCCACGACTTTACCTTTGACTTCACGGCATCGGGCACGTACCGCATCTACTTCAACTTTATGGACAACGACAGAAACGGCCCCCAAAACGACAAGGGGATCTACTACCTGCGCACCACGGCGGAGGTGACCGTAAACGACGCCGCCCGCCCATGCGTCACGCAGATCATCAACGACGCCGTGGACCTGTGCAGGCAATAAACAGACGGCTCGGAATACGACATGGCGCTGTGGCTCCACGACTGGACGCTCGACCAGCTGGAGTACGACCACAGCCTCAACTGGTGCTCGGCCGAAAGTGGCCTCACGCGCCACCAGGGCACCTGCGAGAGCTACCAGCGCATCTACTCCAAGCTCCTTAACGCCGCGGGCATCGCCAACGGCCACATCACCGGCAATGGCCATACCTGGAACGCCGTAAAGCTCGACGGCAAATGGTGCCAGATGGACCTAACCTGGGACGACACCAGCGACAACTGGTACGGAGACCTGGACCAGCGCCATCTGTACTTTGGCCTGACCGACGAGCTCATGGCAATCGCCCACTCCGACCACACGGCAAACTACCAAAAGGACGACTACGCCTACCGCTCGACCGACCTGTCCAACAATTACTTTGTGCGAAATGGCAAGGCCGATGAATGGGCCGAGAAATATGCCGACCGCATTCAGCGGCACTTGGATGCCAGGGAAGAGAGCTTTTCCATTGATGCCGACAACCAGTCCTTCCCGCCGAGCATCTCGGGAATTCAGAATGGGATTGTTGCTTATGCGATGAATCTGAGGGAATGGAAAGTCCAAGGCGCCAAGATTGATCTAACGGTGGCATCTAACGTCACGATAGAATCGAACAGCAAATGGAGCGCCAAATACGATCTGAAAGCTGAATACAAAAAGAAGGCTTTGGAGGAGTCATCGACGACGGGACCTACCGCCTGGCCACCTCGCTTGATGAGCGCATGGCCGTGTCCGCCTCCGCCTCCGGCTGCTCGCTCTCGAAGGGGGCCGCGGCGCTCGCCTTCGAGCGCGACCCCGCAACGGGGCTCTACCGCATATCGTCGGGCGGCATGCTGCTGACCGAGTCCGGCAGGTCGGCGGTGCTGGCCGGCGCGGACGGCTCGGCCTCGCAGCTGTGGCGCG
This sequence comes from Collinsella sp. AM15-2, assembly GCF_003471985.1. NCBI lineage: Bacteria > Bacillati > Actinomycetota > Coriobacteriia > Coriobacteriales > Coriobacteriaceae > Collinsella > Collinsella sp. AM15-2. Next base: position 20,135 of record NZ_QRKO01000009.1, read on the forward strand.
TCTCGGCCTGCGAGGGCGGCTACGCCATCGTGTCCGCGTCGGGCATGGCGCTCGACGACTACGCGCAGTCCACCGACGAGGGCAACCGGGTGTGGCTCCACGCGCCCAACGGGACCGCCGCCCAGGCGTGGCTGCTGGCGGACCCGGCGGTCCCCCGCGCGGTCGACGACGGCGACTACCGCCTGGCGAGCTCCCTCGACGGCTCCATGGCCGTCTCGGCCTCGGCGTCGGGCTGCAGCCTGTCCTCGGGCGCGGGCGCGCCAAGCTCCATAACGCAACGGGCATCGCCAACGGCCGCATCACCGGCAACGGCCACACCTGGAACGCCGTAAAGATCGACGGCAAATGGTGCCAGATGGACCTGACCTGGGACGACACCAGCGAAAACTGGTACGGAGACCCGGACCAAGGATTCGCTCAATCCCCCTCACCATTAGCCCTCTTAGCTACCAAGTCAGAAAAACGTTAATCCGTACTGCTTCAATTAATTCGCGTAATTTTTAGCGACTACGCTGAGATGGCTTCTTTGTCTTAAAACCATCACCGAACTTTTTGGCCTTATTGGCGCAAAGCTCTGTGAGAAGCTCACCGATTGCTGCTTTGTAATTGAAACCAAGAAATTGCATGGTTCTTAGGGTATCAGCGGAAATTAGCTGGCGAGACTGGTCAAACGCAATCGCCGTTGCGTTAGGCGAGGATGGTTCTTCACAGTCCGATTGCATTGAAACAAATATCTCCAATACGCGGGCGATGGTAGCATCAAGGCACTGAATATCGTCATCTCTAATATAAACGCGCTCAAACTCCGCCTTATACGCTTGAGCGATTCTTAAAGTCTCAGAGCGCTCTTCAAGAAGCTCATTGACGAGTTCATCATATGCGGCGCGCACTGAGGCGGCGTCCTTATCTCCCTTAATTGCTTTAACCTTTGTCGCAACAGCAGAGGCCGTATCTTTTGCCGCAAGAACAGCGAGAGAACTCCCAAGATCGACTAAAGCCTGCGCTGTATATGCATCCATGGCTTACCCTTAACTGTTAAAACGCTAGCCTTTATTGATATAAGGCTAGCGCAACATTCTTAGCGTCAAAAAAAGATGCCGTCAACCGTTTTGATACGGCATAGCCATATCAAAATCAATTGGAAGACCAAGTTCATAGTGGTTAAACGGCGATACATCAAGCTCATCAAGAGCGCCATCACCCCGACGGACCCAGGATTTCCCCTTTGCACATACAAAGGCAATCTCGACCAGCGGATGTCGATGCATTCCGTAGAAGCCGCCCATATCGATGGCTACCGAATGAAGCCCCGGAGGAATCAAATCGAGTATTTTCCTGTATTGATATGGGGGTTCCAAATCCTCGCCCTTGCAGCATCCCGCTCCATGAGTAACGACAATTGTCGCAACTACCTCATATACGGGAAGATCACTGTCGTTGCGAATCGCAATGCGCGACTCACCAGTGGAATCTCTTTCGAGCCATGCAGCAATTGAAGATGGCTGCGCTAATTTCTCAGCCATTTCCTGACGCTCGTCTTGTTCATTCATATGCCTTGTGTCGCGCAAAACAACATATACCGTCAGGCAAAGTGTAACAAATGCACAAATTACTTGAACGACAGCACAAAAAGCGACCATAAGCAATAACCTTCCCTCGGCATAGAATGAAACCAAGACTCAGCCCACTGCTTACACACTGGCCGTTATTCGAAAAGCAAACCGTCAAGCCAAGTTGTTAGATATATCACAATCTTGATGCTAATAATTTAACAAGCTCATCCGATGGTCCGTTTTTTCTGATGCGGCTGTAATCTCTCACATCAGTTAAGACTAAACCGCCTGCAGACTCACAGAAAACAGCATGTGAAGGTGCGGTATTGACGCTTGCCTTGATGCTAGATTTATTTTGGCGTAAAAGAAGCGGACGGCAAGAAGACTGTTTCTTCTTTTTCCGATAGCTTCTCTTAGTGCATGCCATCATGAACCTCCTAAAGGCTAATCACGCAACAGCTTTTGCGCAAAGAGCGTGATTGACAATATCATGAAGCAATAAATAGAGATTGATATCAGCGATTCCAAGTTTGTTTTTCTTGTTAGACGTTACATACAAGATTCCCATAATTGAATTACTCGAACCGTCCCGCGCAACAAGTCTAGAAATCATCATGCAACGATCATCGGATCCGAAATGCTTGGAATTGACGTCGTTATCCAACTGCCCACAGTCTCTGGCTTTTTCAACATCGGGGCAAAGCATGACGATATCATTTGACAGCTCTTTGTCGTGCAGCATAATCACGAGTTTGCTATCCATTGAAAGTGGCCGGGAATGTTGAAATCTCGTCCCACTCAATGCCCCTCCCCTAGCCACCGTTGCGTAGCCAACTTCATGATCCGACTTTCCGGGACGCGCAAGCCTAATAGCGCAGCCTATTCCGGCCTTTGGGCGAAAAATTGAAAAACAGGAAGCGACACCATCGCAGCAGATAGTTGCCAATTCACCTAAACTAACATCAGTATTTTGAGTCTGATTCTCAACTTGGTAGTTAAGACTCTGAAGTTTGTCGAGCACACTCACATAGCGAAAGCCCTGCCTAATTGAATGCACGGCAATCCATATTGCCACCAAACAAATTACGATAAGCAAAAATGTAAATATTTCTTTAGTCGCATAAGTTCCAAGGTAGTCAAGGATCCAAGGAAGTTTTCCATCCGTTAATAGCTTTTCTGCAAAAAGAGTAGTCAGCCAAGCAAATAGCCCACCGAAGCCAATTTTCTTTAAGGCGTCCAGAAACACTAGAGGCACGCCTCTATTGAGCCCTACACTATAAAAACGAAAACAGGAATACTCAAGCTTCCCTCGTTTACCGTAGTGCAGCCAATCTTCAAAAGAATATCTATCAATCATGCCATCGCCTCCCGCCGCTACAATTTATATTAAAGCTTTGTGAGGTACCCCCCCCCAGCTCATCCTCCCAGTCAGGCATGCGGAAGCCGACCGACTCGAGCTTTGCCAGGTCGAGCGCGGAGTGGACCGGGCGCGGGGCGACGGGCCCCTCGGCGCCGGCGTAGTAGTCGGCGGTCGATACCGGCACGACCCTGTCCCCGTTGCCGTTGGCGGCCTCGAAGACGGCGCGGGCGATGTCGGCCCAGGACTTCACCGCGCCCGAGCCGGTGCAGTTGTAGGTGCCGTAGGGGGCGCGCGTCCCCAGCACGTGGAAAATCGCGGCGGCCATGTCGCGCGTGAAGGTCAGGCGTCCCAGCTGGTCGTCCACGACGGTGACCCGCTCGAGCCCGTCCTCGGGGTCGGCGACGCGGTCGGAGAGCCCCTTCATCGTCTTGACGAAGTTGTGCCCCTCGCCGATGACCCAGGAGCTGCGCATGATGTAGTGGCGCGGGCACCCGGCCACGGCGACGTCGCCGGCGGCCTTGGTCTGGCCGTAGACGGACAGCGGGCTGAGCGGCTCGTCCTCGGTGTGGGCCTCGGCGGTGCCGTCGAAGACGTATGTTGATGTTCACTAAGAAGTGGTCCGAGTGATCACTGGGAAATAAGCACCGTGAGCACGAAAAATTGAGCAGTTTAAGCAAGAGGGCCGCGCCCCGGGGACCGGGGGCGCGGCCCTCGCCGTATGGTTTCCCCGGGCGGTTACTTTGGCGAGCCCGCCCGGGAAGGATGGAGGAGATGACCGTGCCCCAGGACACAGTGAATAATATACGGTCGATGGATGCCGCCGGGCGCTCGAGGTCCGAGATCGCCCGAGTGCTCCACGTGAGCCGGAACACCGTGGCGAAGTACGCCACCCACTCGTTGAGCCATTGGTAGAGAGTCTGCCGAGAGGGGTACCCCGACTTGCGGGTCGCGTGCATGACGGACCCTCCGCATTCCTCGACCGTCTCGACGGTCTTGCGATTTTCCTCTTCCGTATAGCTCGTTATCTGCGAACTCCTAACCGGACCGGTTCGGTCCAACTATTTGTCCGCGCCCCCATCTCAGCAATCTAGCAATGCATTCATAGAGTTCCATAAAGCATCCAATAGGTTATCAGCAGATTCTTTCGTCAAGCCCTTCGCAAAGAGATACACCTTGAGCTTAGGCTCAGTACCACTCGGACGAACAAGTACACGAGACCCGTTCGAGAGTCTCCACTCAAGCACGTTGCTCGGCGGCAGTGTTTGAACGGGCTCGTCAGGTAGCGAATTCACTATTGGCATAGGCGCACCCGCTTTGTAGTCAATCACATGGTCAACTGTCAAGTTGGCGATCTCGGTAGGAGCTCCCGCGCGAAATCTGTCCATAAGCGCAGCCATTCGCTCGGCACCGTCGACACCCTCGAAAGCTCTCGTTAACTGCTTGCCAGACCACCAGCCGTAGCGGTCATACAAGCGTGCCATGGCATCGACCAGATCAAGCCCATCGGCCTTTAGGTCCGCGGCCATCTCGCACACGAGCATACACGCTTCGATGCCGTCTTTATCGCGCACGTGAGTTCCAGACAGATACCCAAGGCTCTCTTCAAGGCCGAACAGGAAATCGCCCCGTCGACCATCCTGCTCAAGGAGTCCGATCTGCTCACCGGTGAACTTAAAACCCGTCAACGTGCGTCTGAGCTCTAAGCCATACCCATTTGCCACATCATCTGCCATGGGCGTTGAAACAATCGTGGTGACAGCAACTTTTCGGTCAAGCCCCTCCCTCGAAGCGGCCCGTCGAGCAAGCCAGTCCAGCAATAACACGCCAACCTGATTACCCGATAGCGTTATATATTCACCGCCATGGCGAACAACAACTCCCACTCGGTCAGCATCAGGATCCGTCGCCAAGGCAAGGTCGCATCTCTCTCGGCTCGCGAGATCAATAACAGCCTCCATGGTCTGCGGAACCTCGGGGTTAGGCTTAGGACACGTTGGGAAGTCACCGTTCGGCTCGGCCTGTTCCGCAACGACATGAAATGCTCCCATACCCATATTGCCAAGCACGCGCTGCACACACACAAGGCCGGCACCGTTGAGCGGAGTATACGCGACTGATAGGTCACTGCAATCAATGCCCTGCGAGCACGAGAGCGTAGAGCTGAGATAACGGCCTAAGACATCTCCACTGGCCCACGCAGTCAAACCAGATTCAATTGCCGCATCGAAAGGCTCCGCGCAAACATCGTCAAAAATATCAACCGAATCGATGGCAGCCTGAATTTGCCGGCACATCTCTGTTGTCGCCTGGCAGCCATCGGGTCCGTAGACCTTGAATCCGTTGTACTCAGCCGGATTATGCGAGGCGGTAACGACAATGCCCGCCGAGCAGCCGAGGTCTCGGACAGCGAACGACAGAACTGGCGTGGGAGAGGGATGCCCGAATACCACGGAGCGAATTCCGTTTGCAGCGAGCACCTCAGCGGCACGACGAACGAATTCCGGGCCGCCGTGGCGCGAATCCCGTGCAATAACAACCAGCGGCTCATCAACCTGCGAGTTGAGCCAATTGGCGAGACCCTGAGTAGCCTTACCCACCGTCCACACATTCAACCGGTTTGGACCCATACCAATCTTAGCGCGCAAGCCACCAGTACCGAAATGGAGGTCGCGAGCGAACGCGTCCTTTAGAAGCTGAGGATTAGACGCGAGGGCATTCAGAGCCTCCCGATCCTCATTACCGTCCATCACTTCCAGCCAGCGATCAAATTCGTTTTCGATAGATACGTCGTTCACCGTCATTCCCCCGTCGATGAGTCCATAACCCTAATTGATTACAAGATGCGAAGAGCTTATACCTCTATGAAAATCTCACTGATTTCCTTGCGGTGACTATACGGAACCATCGTGCAATCCGGGTAGTAACCGGCACCCAAGACAACCGCGATGCGCTCGCTGTCCTTAAGGTTCAGCAGCTTGGAAATAGCCGCCTCCTCGGCACCGGTATTCCCCCACTGTAGGAAACACGACCCGATTCCCTTGAAGTGGAGAGCGTCGGCGAACCTCATGGCAACAAGGCCCGCATTTAAATAGCCCTGATTACGCTCTCCGTAAAAGGTGAACGCGTTGAGATCGAACGTCACGACAAAGAGCGTGACGGCGTCCTTGTCAAACCCACCAAGGCCCATAATCGCATCTTTGAGCTTGGACGCCTTTGCCTGATCGGTAACCTCGAGAATCTTAATCATCTGCCTGTTGCAGGCGGTAGGCGCATACCGAGCCGCTTCCACGCAATCAAGAACATCGTCGCGCTTCAAGGGCACGCGCTTAAATTCACGAACAGAATGACGATCTTTGATAACGGTCGTGAAATCATCAATGCGATGCGTCGTCGCATCTTGAAGCGTGTATTCATGAGCGCCGACAGGGACCGGTTCGAAAGAGGCCGGAATCGTCTTCAGGAATTCGTTCACGGCTTTATAGCCGTCTTCCTGCTGCCAGCCATGCTTATCAAACAGGTCTTTCCAAACCAAAAGAATGCTGACGCCCATCTCATACGCCGTCGATACCTTCTGGTTCTCGGAATACGTCTTCAAATAATCAATCAGCTCTCGCACCTTCTTCTTGCCGAAGGGACGAAGGCCCTGAGAGCACATGCCCTTTTCCAAGCTGTGAACAATCAGAAGCACGTGATAATCAACACACGCGTGATCCGACATCGACTCCGCGTAGTTGGCGACGAATCGATTCGCATCGGTACGCATCTCCCTGCGAACCTTATGTGCCTTCACAACCCTACGCAGGGCATCAATTGATTGCAGCTGCTCCTTAACGGACATTCTTTTTTCTCCTTACGATTGAAAGGCCAAATTCGAATAGCGTTTTGTCAAATACATGCGCCCAAAGCACCGTCAAAGGAATGAACAGAATCGAACCGACAAAAAGCTGAAGGATCAACGTCAAAACCGAGATACCAAATACCCGTTGGACTAGTAATGCCGGAAGTGCACTTGCAAGTCCAATCAGGTAGTACGGCACGCTGGCAAGCACTGCCTTTGAGTAATCGAATCGTGACCTCAAACGGAAATATTGATAAAGCGGAACGAAGCTTTCAGCCACTAGGGACGCTATAGCCGCACCCAACGCAGCCAAACGAGGAATCAGCAATACATTGATAAGCACGTTCAAAATACTGCTGATAAGAGTGGACTTCACATAGATGTCATCAATTTTGCTCGGAATGATGTACTGCATTCTGATGACATTGCCTAACCCCATGGCAATTAGAGCAAAACCGGACAGACGTAAGATGTTGGCGCTTTGGCTGAACTCAGCACCAAACAAGAGGTCAATCAAACTGTCTGCAACTGCGAACAAGCAAAACGCCATCATCGAGGTCATTATTGCCATGAGCCTTAGGGAGAGGGAGATATAGTGTTCGATTTTCGCCGAGTCCCCCTCAGCCACCAATTTCGACATCTTCGGCATCATGACTGAACCGAAAGAAGCAATTAGGCCTGACAGGCAGTAGACGATTTTCTCCCCATTATCAAAAATACCCGTCTGAACCATGGTGCTCATCGCACCCAGCATCACTCTGTTCAACGACCGATATACATTCAAAGCAAGCGTTGGGATTAGCAACAACGAGCAGGGAAAGAGGTGCTCTTTGAAGTCCAACAGATACTGAGGAAGGATTCGTACGCGCTTCCTCAGTCCTATCCAGTTCGTAAGATAGCCGCACACATATCCGCTCACCATGATCAATGCGTACAGCGGCGTGTCGCTCTTCGTTTTCACGAACAGGAAAATCCCGGCGACGCTCAGCAGCTTGACCGTAATATTCCTGATGGAAACACGCCGAAAGTCTTCGAGGCCAAACCAAAACCAATCGATATCTGAAAAGGTGCCGACCACCCAAATCAGAAACACCAAGGCCATGATGAAATGTTCAGAGGAAAAGCAGAATGCGTAAATGGCATAACAAATCGAAATCAAAACCGTCGAGCAGCACTGAAGTCCAAAAAGACGCGAGAACAGCTGATTCAACGCATCCTGATTGCCACGTACTTTGGCGATTTCCCGCGTTCCATAATTGGTAAGCCCGAGCTTGGCAATAAGAATCACGAATTGCGCGATGGAAAACGAATACGCGTAGATTCCAGTACCCTCAGCGCCGATGATTCGAGCAAGGTATGGTGCCGTCACAAGCGGCAATCCCATATTCAGAATCGAATACGCTGAGTTATAGATAAAGTTCTTTTTTGTGCCTACTGCCATAGAGCTAATCCTGAACACATTTCTCGAGATAGCTAATAGAGCTGGCTCTCAACTCGCTGAATTTACTTTCAACCGAGGTGTAATCAATATCCTCGTTGAGAACGGCTTCGATTCCCGCATCGACAATTCGCCGATCCAACGCAAGGTCATGCAGCAAGTTCTCAATCTTTTTCTTTTGATAGTCAAGAACGACAAACCGCTTATGGAAAATCAACGAGAACACCGTACCGTGGAAGGTGTTGGTGACAACAGCTGATGCGCCATTAAAGCAGGAAAGAAAAGAAACGACGGTCGATTCATAATGCATATCAGCGAACGGCATACGTCGACCAAGTGACACTATTTTCAAGCTGTTATCGGCTGCATACTGTTTGATCTCGTCGACCACCGCAGCTGAAGGCGTATCGAACAGATACAGTAGAAGATAGGTGCCCGCTTCTTCCATTGACCTACAGAATCCCTGATAAAAACTTCGATCCTTCAAGAGCGTGGGGTCGCACACCTTGCACGGCACCCGATCCGTCCGAGAAGTGATGTACTCGAAGGAATAGTCATCCCTAACGCTGATGTTCGCGTACTTCTTTATGGACTCACATGGATACTTCAGCGAATCCAACGTTTCATAGGGCGAATTCGCGATTGAGGCTGCATAGGTGACAATCTTAGAACCATCCCATGGCAATCCCCAGAAGACATCCTGGGACTCCAAGAAATATGGCGACGTTACATCCCAAACGGTATCGCTGCCAATGGAAAGCAAATCAAAGCGTTCAGCTCCACTAGGATCGACGATGTGAAAATGTTCACGAATGAACTGCCGGGAATCTCGATACTTTTTCATAACGGCGCCTGGACTTGAGCTAGTCACCAAAGCCTTTATAACGTCCTTGAATTCTTTCTTGTAAGAAAGCGCTGAGAGCTTATTGATCGTAGAGATGAATGACACATTGCATCCAAGTTTGTTGTACGCATCCTGCAACGCAAGCGCTTGAAGCACGCTTCCGCAATTGGTGCTATATATGACTGTAATGATTCCGACGTTATGCTTCATGAGCTCATCGGCCTCCTTATCGCTTGCTTAAAGAGGGTTTTCGATTCCCCGCACCCTCAGGAATGTCAACGGTCTCTGAGCTGTCAATAGCCCTCTCTTGAGAAACGTTCGTGCAAATAACCGCAAGGTAGAACGTTACCCAAACACTGAAATAGTCAAGAATATGCGATGTAATGGCAACGAAGACGAGATACAGCATCATAAAGAAATGCCAATAGTTCTTCTTTGAGAATTCCACAATGCAGAAGGCGAAAGATGCGATTCCCAGAATTCCCGTTTCCAAGTAGATGCCGACAGTGTCGTTGTGAAGAATACCGTTCCACACAGTACCGAAATGCGATGAAGCGTACCCGGCTAGATAGTTATTAATCGAACCATAGCCATTAAAGTCACCAGACATACCCGATATGGCAAGATGATAGATGGTTGGACGGCCAGTCATCTCAGCGTTAAGGTCAATTCCAAAGGAGCTATACAGCCATCCCATCACGTCATACCTGTAAAGCCACATCAGCACGAATGGGCTCAGAACTATCGTAACCATAACGAGCACGCGATAGACGGGTTTCACATCACCCTTAGGCACGCGACTCGACAAGACAAATGCAACCGGGGCGAGAATGAAACTAAGGCGCTTCATCGAAAGCATGCAGAAAAGAAGGCAAATAAAGGCCTTTCCTTTCTGCTTCATCGCCAGAAAGAGCATCTCCATGATTAGAAAGTCATGAGCAAGAGAGGATTCGGTCGCCGCCTCAGAATCAGACCAGTTTATTGAGAGAATGCTACTTAAGGACAGATTGTCCGCATTCATAAAAAGAAAATGACAGCAGAATCTGACCAAGAGGAAGTTGAAGTAATAGTTCCAATCCTCTTCATCAACCGAATTAGCAAATAGCAGGGCACTGATAATCGGCAAACCAAGGCGTCCAAGCGCAGAGAACAGGAACCCTCGTAACCCACCATTTATAATCTGAATTGGAATTGAGATGGCTCCAAAAACGACGATAAAGAAAAGTATGTAACCGGCATACTGAAATCCGCGTATTTTAGCGGTGCCCCTATATACAAAGATAATACCGTTGGCAGTACAAAAGAGCAGCAGAGTAGCCATATATAGGGCCCGTGACGCATACCCCAGCATGTAGGCAACATAAAGCAGGTTGTAGAGAATGAACAACAGGAACCTGAACCCCGACTTAGGAAGAAGCGGGGTGTTCAAAGCTCTCTGAATAATATTTGTCATCGTATTCATATTCGTATTGCGAATCACGCTAGCCAATGTGGCTCAGACGATCCCTCAGCAAATCCTGCTTTTCGGCACACAGATTTGCAAGCTCACGCTGAATATCAGTAAAATCGATATTCTGCACACGGGAAGACCATTCCTGCACATCAGAACAAATAAGATCGTTGGCACCGACAGCATTCAACAGAGTTGTAATCCTGGTACTAAAGTGAGAAGGAAGCGTAACGGCAACCGGCTTATTAAAGACGAGGGAAAACACGGTTCCATGGAAGGAGTCAGTGAACACACAGTTTGCGCCCTTAAAGAGCCCAACCCATTCATGGACATCTGGAGCGATGATGTTTTGGCAACCGGGCTTAGTCTGATAGGGCATCGTAATAATCGACTTGATCTTCAAGCCGTGTTGCTTTGCATATGCACGAGCACAATTCGCCGTGTCGCTATCTCCATGGAGCTGATACAAAAGAACATAGCTCTCTTCGTCAGTATCCTTAGCAAAGCGGCTCCACGTATCCGGCGAAACAAGAAGCGTCGGATCGAGCATCAAATCGACGTCTGAATAGCCCATTTCCCGAAGCAATTTGATTCCTGACGTCTCTCTTACGGACAAGTAGGTATATTTCGAGAGCTGATTGTTAATGAAAGCTGAATCTTCCTCATTAAAGGATGATTTACCAAAACTCGAAGCAATCGAAATGCATGTAGAGCCGCTAGGTGCAAATGCAAGGAAATACGAAGGATCGAACTTCTTTGTATAGTAGTTATTCCAAACCTGATCGCTACCCGAACAAAAGAAATCAGCCTCCGGGAGATCATCCTTCAATTCCTGGCACGAAAAGTATCTTTTGTTCGTAAGAGGCATTTCACTATCGATGAACCTGTCGAATGTAGAAATCCTCTTACGATTTCCCAGAGACTTGAGGAATGCTTTGGCAACCCGAATTGGAAAGGCCGAATTCATATTCGACACGTCGTTAAACTGATTTCTGAACGTGCCATAACCCAATATATTGTTGGGGCAATAGTCAATAATAATTGGCTCAAAACCAGCATCCTTAAGATACTGGACAGTCGCATACGCTTGCAGCGCGGCTCCGTAGTTATAAGCACGATGATACGTCATGATAGCAACTGACTTTTTGGGCATTAGATTCCCTTCCCTCATTTCGTTTTTAAGCCGAATGATAACGACCTATGATTAGTGGATTGTTAAACGCTGCGAATACCATCGATGCAGCCACAGCAATCGTTTTTATAGAATCAAGCCCATACCGCCGTCGAGCTCTTCGCGCATTTGCTGCATTCGATCGTACGTAATCGATGCACGAAGAAACTCTGACCCGTAGACCCCTCCCCCGGATTTGGTAACCTTTTTCGTCCGCTCTTCAAACTCCTCCACAGTCATCAAGACCTTAGCGGGAGACCCAGCCGCAACGACACCATTGGGCAGACTGCGCGTAACGACAGAATTGGCACCTACCACGCATCCATCACCGATACGAACGTTCGGCATCACGATGCTACCGAAACCGATAAACACGTTATCACCGACTGAAACTTTGCCGACCTTCGAGTATCCAACGAGCTTCTTTGTACTGCCATCGTGGGCAAGAAGGCAGACATTGGATGCAAAGGTGACGTTATTGCCGATTTCAATCAGCCATGGGAAGTTGGCATCGATGTTGCAACCCTTTTCCATCTGAAAATCGCTACCGACAACGAGCCCATGTTTGACAAGTCGCTTTAGGTAAAGGGCTTTAAAGGCGTTTCGAATGAAACCTAGCATAGGCGATACAACTCCTTAACCTGCTTCATATGAGCGTCGAGAGAATAGGTGGATTCGATAAGCTCGAAAGCGGCTGCGCTCATCTGCTTCCGATCGTCCGCATCGTCCAAAAGAGAAGTAAGGGCATCGCCAAGCGCATCGATATCACCCGGCTCAACCAACATACCGTTAACCCCCGATTGAACCACTTCGGGAATAGCCGCGATGTTCGTGCTGATTGTGGGAATACCATGCGCCATCGCCTCAAGGATGCTCATGGGAAGCCCCTCATTGTATGACGGCAGGACGTTCAAGACGGCATCGTTCAAGATGCGCTCGCGTTGCTTCGAATCGACCCAGCCCAGGCACGCGATGCGATCAGAAAGCCCAAGTTCATCGATCTGGCTGCGAGCTGCATCGATATCACCGTCGCCGCAAAGGGCGAGATGGTATTTGCTGTCGATTCGAGAGGCTACGGTGCTAAACGCCTTGATCAAATCGAATGTCCCCTTGCGCTCACCAAGCCTGCCCATAAATACAATGGTATCTGCGTCAGGGTTGTAGAGATTCCTCCCGTACGTGGGAACAGCATTGTAGAGGGCCTTGAAGCGAGCATTAGGAAAATGCTGTTCCATGGAGCGCTTGATCGAGTCGGAGAGCACAAGGTTCACGTCGACATCGTTGCATACCTTCTCGACCTTTTCCTGCGCGTCTGGACTCAGGCCCGCAAAAAACGGTTCGAATTCCGCTGCATGATGATGAAACACAACGGGGATACCGCTCTTCTTTGCCTCTTCCGCGATCATTGCCTTCCGCCAAAAACTGCCCCGTTCGGCAACATGAAGATGAACCAGGTCGACTTCGTGTTTCCTCAACATATGACGGATTTTCGGGAGCGTCAGCGCAAAGTGAGCTGCAACACGCACCTTATTACCCGGAACGTGGGTTGGAACAAAATCGATGTTGAATTCATCCCAGTCAGGGTATGACAGATAGTTTTTGACAACGGAGACCATGCCACCCTTCACATCTAGAGAGGAGCAGCACATCAGCACCCGTATTTGAGAGGCCGTGGATTTCATCTAGCACCCAGCCTTACGGTATTTGAAGATGAGTGGAACGATCTTAAGGTCATCGACCAGGTAACGCTTTGCCAAACGCGCGGGATCCTGCGTGATTCGATAAAGCCACTCAAGCCCGCACCGCTGCATCCACTCGGGAGCTCGGGTCACGTTACCCGCCTCGAAATCCAAGCTCGCTCCCAATCCGAGCATCAGCTTCGCATGAATACGATCCCGATAGTGATGAATGAACTTCTCTTGCTTAGGGCAACCGAGTCCCACGATGAGAATGTCGGGTGCAGTCTCATTGATTTGGCTAATCGCCTCATCAACTTTTTTGGAATCGCGTTCGAAGCCATAATCAGGAGACATCGTGCCCACAACACGCAATCCCGGGAACTTAGCTGTTAAGTTGTCCGCCGCCTTCTGAGCAACACCAGGTGCCGCGCCGAAGAAGTACATCGTGAGACCACGCTTGGAGCACTCGGAGCACAGGGCGGGAAACAAATCGGATCCGGAAATCTTTTCTTTTATCGGGCTACCGTATCCCTTGGATATCCAGATGAGCGGCTTTCCATCCGTCAGGATAAGGTCCGCATCACGGTATACGGCACGCAGCTCAACGTCCTTTTCGAGCTGCACGATATGATCGACGTTAGGCGTGACGACGTAATTTCCCCGTCGCGATCCAGAAGCCAATTCGCAGCAACGCTCGACCGCATCATCAAAGGTGATGTTGTCGACCTCGGTATTCATGAACTTCAAGCGACTCAATTCGACTCTCCCCAATGGTTGCCATACCGCACGTTATCGCTCTCGACCAAAATATCGCCCAGCTGGATTTCTATGGCGTTGATGTCGGTACGCGCTAGCAAAGCGTGACGAACACCGGCAGGAATCTCGACAACGCTTCCAGCGACCACGGGGCGCTCGCGGCCCGCGAGCGAAAACAGACCCTCACCTGATACGATGGTCCACACCTCTGAACGTTTAACATGGCTTTGCTCACAAATCTGACTACCCGCTCGAACGAAAATCTCCTTCACAATCGTGCGCGAGCCATCGCGATAGGAACCTGAGTCGACAACCCGGTACGAGCCCCACGTCATGGTCTCTTGCATAGGGCGGTCCTCGGCCGCCTCTTTCACCAGCGATTTAATGTGCGCGGATTCTTCTTTTCCGGACACCAGGACTCCGTCTGGCGTTGCGACCACCACGGAATCATGGAGCCCTGCGATCACCACGGGAATGCCTAGCTCATTGATGGCATGAACATCAGAGCAACTGTCTTCGTCAATGGAAACCCGTCCACTTACAGATTCGCCCATCTCCTCGGTAAGCGTGTTCCAAGTACCAAGGTCCTTCCAAGATCCAGCATACGGAATAACGGCGACGGATTCCGCCGTCTCCACCACCTCATAATCGAACGAGTTCTTTGGAAGCTCAGCATAACGCGACTGGAGGTCCTCATAGCTTGCATACGATCCATACTGAGACAGGATGTCGAGAACATAACCAAGGCGGAATCCAAAGACGCCACAGTTCCAAAGAGCCCCGCGACTTATGAGCTCGCTCGCCTTGACCTCATTGGGTTTCTCGGTAAAGCGCTCCACCATCCGCGGAGAGCCCTGCGATTCAGAGGGAACGATATAGCCGTACTTCTCGCTCGGGTAAACAGGTTCAACGCCCAGCAGCACGATGTCTGCTGTATTCGCCTCGATTGCCAATGCGACATCTGCAACCTTTTTGAAGTAGGTATCCTCGACATAGGAATCGATGGGCATCACAATAACCGGGTCGGCAAGACCCGCACCCTGCTCTGCCAGTAGGTGCTCGCACGCAAGCATGATTGCAGGAGCGGTATCACGACGCTCAGGCTCCACGACCTCAGCATAGTGACCCTTAACTTGCATCTCGAGAGCACGAACCTGTGTCGCACAGGTTGCCACAGTTACATCCGCGCCGGGAACCACGCGTTCAATCTGGTCGAAGGTTCTCTGCACCATCGATACATGGTTGCCATTGGCATCGCGCAACACTTTAAGAAACTGTTTTGATCGCGCATCATTCGAAAGGGGCCAGAGCCGAGAACCTGAACCACCTGATAGCAAAATGATATGAATAGCTTGGCGCATCAGCACGCACCATCCCCGGAAAACACCTCAAGCACGGTGAGGCAGATGATTTTAAGATCCAACAGGACACCCCTCTTTGCTATATATTCCAGGTCGCGGCGAACCATGCCATCGAACCCGGTGCTGTTGCGCTCTGTCACCTGCCAGAGGCCCGTGATGCCGGGCTTAACGGCAAGGCGCTGCAGCTCGAATTCTGTATACTCGGCGACCTCGTTGGGCAGAGGCGGGCGCGGGCCCACAACGGACATTTGGCCCAAGAACACGTTGACGAACTGCGGGAACTCGTCGATGGAGTGCTTACGGATGAACTTGCCGATCTTGGTGACGCGCGGGTCTTCCTTCATCTTGAACATGGCGCCGGCGATCTCGTTTCGCTCCTTGAGCTCGGCGAGGCGCTCGTCGGCGTCCCTGTACATGGAGCGGAACTTCCACATGCGGAAGGTGGTCAGGCTGCCGTCGGGGCGGGTCTGGCCAACGCGGATCTGGCTGTAGAAAGGGCTGCCCTCGCTCTCCAGGCGGATGGCGGCGGCAAGCACCAAACTCGGCACGGCAATGACGGCCAGCACGCAGCCGCTGAACACGATGTCGAACGTGCGCTTGACGGCGCGGTAGGCCAGGCGCGAGTTGTCCCAGTCCATGATGGATTGCACAGCCTTATAGCGGCCGACGCCCTCACGCTGGCTCATAGCCTGTGCAATCAACGCCGCCCCCGCGGGCGCATTACTCTCTGTCACTTCTTTATTAGCAGTCACGATAGAACTTACGTCCCTGTCCCCAGGAACCCCCCCCCCGTCCATGAATTCAAATTGCGAACGAATTGCCGGTGCAACGTCTCCCTTACGTTTTGCTGGGAACGTCGAGCGGTAGCAGCTCCCTAAATGCGGAGCCGCCTTCGCCTACGTCCACCAGGCACCAGCGTTTATGACGGTCGATCTTCTTTACACGGGCCTCTTGCCCCACCAAGGGCCCCTGCTCTATGTGCAGCACACCGTCTTCTATGCGCGCAACGCTGTTGCGCACCACGCCGTCGTCGTCCAGCACGCTGCGATACCAGTCCTGCGCATCGTCCGGCATGGGCATGTACGCCCGCTCCCTACTGCCGGCGATGCGACAACCAAAGCTCAACTGGGCCAAAGCCCTATCGAGCGCAGCAGCATCGTGCGTGGCGACGAAGAAATATTCCTTGTACATAGGTTTGGTTTGGAGCGACCAGGCGCCGTCCCGCTTAAACCAGAACTCCTTTTGCATCACAAAAGCGTCCTGCATCAGTTCGTGCGGGATAATCCGGCGGACCTTTTCGCAGGTCTCGCGCTCTTTTCCATGGGGGGTGTGGACCAGATACCAGCGGACGCGGCCGTGCTGGCTGTTGGTGGTAACGCCACCAAAGGCGCCGGGCAACTGCTCTTGGCGCCGCATCGTCTGTTCCATCTCTCGCCCCCTTTTCTTGCTCCGCGACGCACGCGAATGCAGGGGCGTTAAGAACAGGCTTCTCGCTCGCAGCTAGGCGCAGTCGCAAAAGTACAGTTTTTTGTATCTTTCGACGTTGCTCATTATACGAGCAAACTGCTCGCGTTTTCCCAGATTGCACAAAATGCGCCGCGAATGGGTGCATCTCCATACGCCTCTACAAAAACCTGTACCTTTTTGCACAACAAAAAAGCCGCTCTAACCAGCGGCTTTTCTTCTATAGACAACAAAAAAGGCGACCGCCCTATAGGACGATCGCCTTTGTTAATTCTTGTATTGTTTGTGCTAGGCGCGAGTCTTGATCTCCTCGAGCACCTTGGCCACAAACTCATCAACGCTCATCTGAACGGTCTCGTTGGAGCGATCGCGGACGGAGATGTTGCCGACCTCGACCTCCTTCTCGCCCAGGATGAGCATGTAGGGCACGCGGTCGATGCTGCGGGCCTCGCGGATCTTGTAGCCGATTTTCTCGTCGCGGTCGTCGCAAACCACGCGAATGCCGGCCTCCTCCAGCTTGGAGCACACCTCGTGAGCATAGTCGCGGCTCTTCTCGGACACGGGCAGGGCCTTGACCTGCACGGGAGCCAGCCAGGTGGGGAACTTGCCCGCAAAGTGCTCAATCAGAATACCGATGAAGCGCTCGATGGAGCCAAAGCATACGCGGTGCAGCATGATGGGGCGCTTCTTGGTGCCGTCTGCGTCCACGTACTCCAGATCAAAGTTGAGCGGCATCTGGAAGTCGAGCTGGACGGTGCCGCACTGCCAGGTGCGGCCGAGCGAGTCCTCCAAGTGGAAGTCGATCTTGGGGCCGTAGAAGGCGCCGTCGCCCTCGTTGACCTCGTAGTCCATGCCCAGCTTCTCCAGAGCGGTGCGCAGGCCCTCCTCGGCGCGAGCCCAATCCTCGTCCGAACCCATGGAGTCCTCGGGGCGGGTGGAAAGCTCAACGTGGTACTTAAAGCCAAACTTCTGGTACACGGAGTCGATAAGGTTGACCACACCCACGATCTCGTCGGTCAGCTGGTCGGGGCGCACAAACAGGTGGGCGTCATCCTGGTTAAAGCAGCGCACGCGGAACAGGCCGTGCAGGGCGCCGCGCAGCTCGTGGCGGTGCACCAGGCCAATCTCGCCGGCGCGGATGGGCAGCTCGCGATAGGAATGCGGCTTGGAGGCGTAAACCAGCACGCCGCCCGGGCAGTTCATGGGCTTAATGCAGTACTCTTCGTCGTCGATGACGGTGGAGTACATGTTGTCCTTGTAGTGGTCCCAGTGACCCGAGGTCTTCCACAGCTGCTTGTTCATGATGAGCGGCGTGGAGATCTCCACGTAGCCGGCCTTGTGGTGAATCTCGCGCCAGTAGTCCAGCAGCGTGTTCTTAAGGATCATGCCGTTGGGCAGGAAGAACGGGAAGCCGGGGGCCTCGTCGCGCATCATAAAGAGGTCCATCTCGCGGCCGATCTTGCGGTGGTCGCGCTTCTTGGCCTCCTCCAGCATGTGCATGTGCTCGTCGAGCTCCTCTTTGGTGGCAAAGGCGACGCCGTTGATGCGCGTGAGCATCTTGTTGTCCTTGTCGCCCTTCCAGTAAGCGCCCGAGACGCCGGTGAGCTTAAAAGCCTTGAGGGCCTTGGTGTAGCAGATGTGGGGGCCAACGCACATGTCGATGTAGTCGCCCTGCTGGTAGAAGGTGATGCGGGCGTCGTCGTCCAGGTCGCCGATGTGCTCCACCTTGTACTTCTCGCCGCGCTCCTCCATAAGGGCGATGGCCTCGGCACGGGGCTTCTCGTACACGGAAAACTTGAGGTTCTCCTTGACGATCTTCTTCATCTCGGCCTCGATCGCGGGGAAGTCGTCCTCGCTGATCTTGACGCCCTCGGGCAGGTCGACGTCGTAGTAAAAGCCGTTGTCGGTCGCGGGACCGTAGGCAAAGTCGGCCTCGGGGTACAGGCGCTTGATGGCCTGCGCCATGATGTGCGCGGCGGAGTGGCGGATGACGTGCGTGACCTCGTCCTGCGGGAGCTCGGCCACCGAACCGTCATTGTAGAGTGCCTTCATGGGTATGTTTTCTCCTCTCGGATGCCTGATGCAAGTGCGTGCGATGCGCTCGGCGTTTTAACTTGCATCATTATAGGCAGGTTGCCTTGGTATACAAGCGCCCGCCGCACCTTAATGGCACGGCGGGCGATTTTCTACGCATGCTTCATCGTGTGGGGCGAGACTGCGGGGCGCGCGTGGCTTGCGGCGTGTCCGTGGCTTGCGGCCGGCCCGGCGATGGATGCGTTACTGGATGCGAGTTCGGCAGTAGGGACAGACCTTCCAGTGCGCATCGAGCGGGCGATGACAGCTGGGGCACACGTTGCGAACCTGGGTGTCGCACACGGGGCAGACGACGAAGTCTTTCTCGATGGGCGCGCCGCACTGCGGGCAGGTGCCGTACTGGGCAAGCTGGCGCTCGCGCAGGGCCATGTCCAGCTCCTGCTCCTCGCGGTCGGACGCATAGGAGTGCGGGCGCAGGACCAGGTAGGCGATGAGACCCACAAACGGGATGAGGGCGATAATGCCCCACGCCACGTAGGCGCTGGCGCCGCGGCGACGAGCGTCGATGAACACATAGACGACCGACAGCACATACAGGGCGATGATAAAGCCAACGAAGGCATAGACGACGCCCATAAGCTGCGGCGACATGAGCTCGGAGATGTACTTGGACATTACGGGTACCTTTCGGGATATTAACAGTCCGGTCAAGTTTACCACGGGGTTTGTTTATATGGGACTACGGCTGGGTACGGGGCTGGCGCGGACACAAACATCTCAATCTGTAACAGTTAGGAGCGGAATCCGGGTCTAGATGTTACAGATCGAGACACAGGGGTCCCTCCCCGACTTCAATCTCGATCTGTAACATCTTGGGCACCAAAACCCCTCTTACTGTTACAGATCAAGACATTCAAAATCCGCCGGAAGGTTTGTCTTGATCTGTAACATCTAGAACCCAGATCGTCAGCTAACTGTTACAGGTCGAGACGAACGGTTGCCGCAGCTGTCGACAGACGAGGTCAACATCCGTGCTGGGCCGACCCTCGTCTGCCGTTGGCGGGTGTTGCGGGGCTGTTCGCCGCATTGCCGCCGCGCTGGGGATGTATAGACCGTAGGATAGTCTTATTGACAGCCTGTCAACTCATCTGGGAGGCACTGTGAGCGAAACGTTTGATATCGCGATTGTCGGCGCGGGCATCACCGGATGCGCCATCGCGCGGCAGCTCGCGCGATATGACCTGTCCATTTGCGTAGTCGAGGCGGCCAACGACATCGCGTTAGGGGCGTCGAAGGCCAACGGCGGCCTGGTGCACGCCGGTTACGATCCGGCGCCGGGCACGGTTAAGGCGCAGGTCAACGCCCGCGGCTGCGAGTTGTACGGTACGTGGGCGCAGGAGCTGGGCTTTCTGTTCTGCCGCACCGGTTCGATGGTGCTGGGCTTTAACGACGAGGACCGTGCGCATCTGGAGCAGCTGCGCAGCAACGGTCATGTCAACGGTGTGCCCGAGCTGTCGATCGTCGGACCCGACCGCATCCACGAATTAGAGCCACGCGCCAGTGCCGATGCAACGTGCGCGTTGTGGTGTCCCTCGACTGGGTTTGTCGACCCGTTTGAGGTTGCCATCGCCGCACTGGAGAACGCCGTGGCCAACGGGGTGACGTTTATGCGCTCCGCACCCGTGGAGGCGATTGAAGTCGCGGGCTCGGTCGACGACGCGCGCTTTACGCTGGCGACCCCCGCTGGCAACGTGCGCTGCCGTTACCTGATCAACGCCGCGGGCAACGGCGCCGCCGACATCTCGCATATGGCAGGCGCCGAGGAGTTCCAGATGGTCTGGCGCCAGGGCAACATCGTGGTGCTGGACAAGGAACCGCGCACGCTCATGCCGCTCTACCCCGTGCCGACGCCAGTGTCGAAGGGCGTTATCGTGACAGGCACCGTGCATGGCAACACCGTGATCACCGCCACGGCTGCCGTGCGCGAGCCGGGCGACACGCAGACCTATGCGAGCGATGTGAACGCGCTGCTGACCGGCGCGCGCAAGCTGGTGCCCGACCTGGACACGCGCCGCGTGGTGCGCGCGTTTGCCGGCGGGCGTCCGGTCATTCAGGGGACGAACGACTTCTTTATTGGGCAGTCGGCCGTGGTGCCAAGGCTTTTCCAGGCGGCGGGCATTCAGTCGCCGGGCGTGGCGAGCGCGCCGGCCATTGCCGAGCGCATGGAGCTTGTGATGCGTGAGGCGGGCGTGGAGCTGCACGAGCGGACGGACTGGAACCCAATTCGCCGCGAGCCGGACGACTTTGACCGCGCACCGCTGGCGCGTAAGGAGGAGCTGATCGAGTCCGATCCCGCGTGGGGACAGATTGTCTGCCGCTGCGAGACGGTGCCCGAGGCCGAGATTGTGGCCGCGATTCGGCGCCGCCCGGGCGCGGTTTCGGTCGAGGGCGTCAAGCGCCGCTGTCGTGCCGGCATGGGTCGGTGCCAAAGCGGCTTTTGTCAGAGCCGTGTGGTGGCGATTCTGGCGTGCGAGTTGGGCTGCGATCCCAGCGAAGTGCTGTTGGAGGATGCCGGATCTTGGCTGGTCGAGGGGCCTTTGAAGGGGGTGCGCTAGGATGGCGACGATCGATGTGCGCGGCGGACGCGCGGAGGCCGGAACCGCAGAGGTCGGAGCTGCAGCGCCCGTGCAAACGCAGGCCTTCGACGTGGTCGTCATCGGAGGAGGCCCCGCCGGCATGGCTGCCGCGCTGGCCGCGCATAAGGCCGGAGCGCGCGTGGCCATCGTGGAGCGCGAGCAGCACCTGGGAGGCATCCTGCGCCAGTGCATCCACCCCGGCTTTGGGCTGTCACACTTTAAGCAGGAGCTCACCGGCCCCGAGTATGCGCAGCGCTTTATCGACCAGGTGCGCGCAACCGACATTGCGCTGTTCCTGAACAGCATGGTGATTGGGATTGATTCAGGCGAGCCTACGGAAGGCGCAGCACTCCACACCGTCACGCTCATGAGCCCCGCCGACATGCTGCGGCTCACCGGACGCGCGGTCGTCCTTGCCATGGGATGCCGCGAGCGCACCCGCAGCGAGATCAAGATTCCCGGTAGCCGTCCCGCCGGCGTGTTTACGGCCGGCCTGGCGCAGCGATACATCAATATCGAAAATCTCAAACCCGGCTCGCGCGCCGTCATTTTGGGTTCAGGCGATATCGGGCTCATCATGGCACGTCGCTGCACGCTCGAAGGGATTTCGGTCGAGGGCGTGTACGAGCTCATGCCGTACGCCAACGGTCTGCGCCGCAATGTGAAGAACTGCCTGGACGATTTTGGTATTCCGCTGCACCTATCCACTACCGTGACGCGCGTGATCGGGCACGATCGCGTGGAGGCCGTCGAGGTGAGTCAGGTCGACGAGCACCTGGCACCCATTCTGGGGACCGAACGCATTGTTCCGTGCGACACGCTGCTGCTTTCGGTGGGCCTGATTCCCGAGAACGAGCTTTCGGTTGCCGCAGGCGTAGAGCTTGACCCACGCACACGCGGCGCCGTGGTGGACCAGAGTCTGCAGACGGGCGTGCCGGGCATATTTGCCTGCGGCAACGTCCTGCACGTGCACGACCTGGCCGACAACGTAACGACCGAGTCCGAGCGCGCCGGTGCGGCTGCGGCGGCATGGGCGCTGGGTGGCGGGGCCGAAACGAACGCGGTCGCGGACACGAGCTGCGAGCTCACGGTCTCCCCTGCAGGCATTGCGGGATACGCGCTGCCAGGACGCATTACGACGACGGCGCTCACCAAGCTCAACTTCCGCGTGCACCGACCGGTCGACGCCGCCCGCGTACGCATTCTGGCAGGTGGCGAGGAGCTGTTTGCCGGCAAGGTCCGCCCGTTTAAGCCGAGCGTCATGGAAAACTTCCCGCTGCCGGCAAAGGTAATTCAGCGCGCACTCGACCTGGGTGCCAGCGAGATTGTCCTGTCCGTCGACCCCGTTGAGGAGGCGTAAGGCCATGAGCATAAACGCGATCGAAACGCTGCAGTTCAACTGCACCACCTGCCCATCCGAGTGCCTCCTGACCGTAGAGGTGAAACGCGACACAGACGGCGCCGTGGCAGAGGTGCGCTCCGTAACCGGCAACAACTGCCCGCGTGGCGACAAGTTCGCACATCAGGAGCTCACCTGCCCCATGCGCGTGCTCACCACCACCGTGGCTGTATCCGGCGGCGACGAAGCCCTGCTCCCCGTGCGCACGGCCGAAGCCATCCCGCTGGCACTCCACGCCCAAGCCATGGCCCTCATCCGAGGTCTAGTCGTCAACGCCCCCATCCGCATGGGCGACGTCGTGCTGGAAGATCTTCTCGGCACCAACATTGACCTAGTCGCCAGCATGGACATCGACCCAGCCTAAGCAGCTAATTAGGGACGGAGCTCTTTTAGCTACTTTTGTCTGCATGCCTGCCAGGCTGGTCATGCTAAGGAGTGTCCCAAGGTGCCGACATAAAAGGAACGTCCCTATGTGCCGGGCTTGGGATACCATGGTGGCAGCCTAGCGAAAGGATGTTTCATGGCACATGTCGATGACCAGCGCGTGGCGCGCGTGCTCGATGCGCTCGAGGCTCAGCACCCCGGTGCGCAGCTGCTCGTGAATGACCCGTGGTCGATCTATTACCTAACCGGCTTTTATGCCGATATGTTCGAGCGTTTTTGCGGCGTGCTGCTCGCGCGCGGTGCCGAGCCGGTGATCCTAGTCAACGCCCTGCACCAGCTGCCAGAGTATGACAATGCCCGCGTCGCCTACCACACCGATACCGATATCGTGACCGATGCCATCGCTCGCGAGATCGATCCGACCAAGCCGCTCGGCATCGACACCGTCATGCGTTCCGGCTTTTTGATGCCGCTCATGGAGCGCCACGCCGCAAGCGAGTTTTTCCTGGGTGACTTTGCCGTCACCGCCGCACGCACCTACAAGGATGCCGCCGAGCAGGAGCTCATGCGCGCGTCCTCGGCCGCTAACGATGCCGTGATGGCCGATGTTATCAAGCTCGTCCACGAGGGCGTGACGGAGCGCGAAATTGCCGACCAGATGCTCAGTCTGTATCGCAAGCACGGCTGCGAGGGCTTTAGCTTTCCGCCCATCGTGAGCTTTGGCGCCAACGCCGGCGACCCGCATCACGAGCCCGACGATACCGAGCTTAAACGCGGCGACGTGGTGCTGTTCGACATTGGCGGACGCCATCGCAACTACTGCTCGGACATGACGCGCACGTTCTTTTGGGGCGAGCCGGACGAGGAGACGGCGCGCATCTACGATATCGTGCGCCGCGCCAACGAGGCCGCCGAGGCGCTCATCGCACCGGGCGTGCGCATGTGCGACCTGGACCGTGCCTCGCGCGACGTGATTGAGGACGCGGGCTACGGCGAATACTTTACGCATCGCCTGGGACACTCGATCGGCCTGCAGGACCACGAGCCAGGCGACGTCTCGCTCGTCAACGAGCAGGTCGTGGAGCCGGGCATGACGTTCTCCATCGAACCGGGCATCTACCTCCCCAGCCGCACCGGTGTCCGCATCGAGGACCTGGCCCTGGTGACCGAGAACGGCGTCGAGATTCTCAACGCCTACCCCCACGATCCGGTCCGCCTAGACTAGGCACGCCACCAAAGCTCCCCTAGAAGTTGCGGTGGAATACGGACTGTTTAAGGCTTCTAGCCCATAAAACAGTCCCTATTTCACCGCAACTGATGAGGGGATGGGTTAGCGCAGCAAGCCTGCCACTTCGCCGGCTAGGGTAATGGTGCCGGCTGCTACGAAGGGCTCGCCCGCGGCCTCGAAAGCTGCGAGGGCCTCGGATACGCTGGGGTACACGCCCGCGAGCTTGTCAGCGTCCACAAGGGCGGCGAGCTCCTCTGCCGGCAGGGCGCGATCGGAATCGGTCTGCGTCACGACCACACGGGGGAAGGCCGGAATCAGCACGTCGACGATGCCAGCCACGTCCTTGTCGGCCAGCGCGGCACACAGCAACGTGGGGCGGTTCTCCACGCACGGATCGATCTCGTCCAGCGCGCTCACAAAGTTCTCGCAGCTCTGAGGGTTATGGCAGGCGTCAATCAGCTTAAGCGGATCAGTTCCCAGCACATCAAATCGGCCCGGCGTGGGGCAGCCCATAAGCGACGCATCGAGCTTGTCATGATCGAGCTCGCGACCCAGATACCCCTCGCACAGCATAATCGCGCACGCGGCATTCTGCGGCTGATAGGCCGGCTTGACCATGCTCGACGTATAGATCGCACGCGGCGTGGTGCAGCTAAACTCAACCGTATTGCCCACGTGCTCCGGCACTTTGGTCGTGGCATGGTTCACTACGAGCGGCACAATGCCGCACTCGCGACAACGTGCATCCATCACGCGCTGAACACTTGCCTCATGCGTACCCTCGCCCAAAACAACCAGGCGCCCAGGCTTAATAACCGCAGCCTTCTCCACCGCAATGGCCTCGAGCGTATCTCCCAGAATGCGTGTATGGTCGAGCCCGATGCCCGTAATGGCAACGGCGACGGGATCGGTCGCACTCGTGGCGTCCCAGCGTCCGCCCATGCCGACCTCGAGCACAGCAACATCCACCGCGGCCTCGGCAAACACGACAAGTGCGGCAGCCGTCAGCAGATCAAACGGCGTGATGGCATAGGCACGCTCCCCCGCCGCCACACGACGGGCATTCACGCGATGTCCCGCCTCAACAGCGGCGGAAACGCCACGGGCAAAGGCCTCATCGCTCACGACGCGCCCATCGACCTCCATGCGCTCGGGATAGCGCACCAGCTGCGGCGACGTATACAGCGCGGTCTTTAACCCCTCACCACGCAAGATAGCAGCCGAAAAACGCGTGGTCGAAGTCTTGCCATTGGTACCGGCAACCTGAATGCAATCGAAATACTCATCCGGACGTCCCAGCTCATCGAGCATATCGACAACCGTCTCGAGCAGAGGACCAGCATCCCCAGAAATCCGCCCCGTATCAGCAGCAAGTCCCACAGCCTCATCAAACGAAAGCAGCTCAAACGAGAAAGGAACGACATACGACCCCGAACGCTTAGCCATAACCCAAAGTCCCCCATAACAGAAAAAGAGGCCCATCAAAAAGAATGAGCCCCTCACGTTGACAATATCAGCCTTTACCCGCTTGCAGCGAGATCAAGGCCACAACCCAGTGGCCCTAACACGCCAGATGCAAACAACAACGTAAACGAACTAGGAGCGGCCCGATGCTTTGCTCGCCGCAAGTTCCGCACGCAAAGGACAGCACTTAATGTGCTGTCCGTCTTGCGCAGGACTGTCCGCAGCGGAGAGCAAAGCATCGGGACGCGCCCCCGAGTGAACCTTACGAGAAGTCAGCAACCTGAGCAGTCAGCGCCGCCAGGATCTCCTTGAGCTCAGCTGCACGGTCCCTCTTCTTCTGCACCACCGCGGGCGCGGCCTTGGCCACAAAGCCCTCGTTGGCAAGGGTCTTCTCGCAGCCGGCAAGCTCCTTCTGAGCCGTGGCGATCTCCTTCTCCAGGCGCGCCTTCTCGGCCGAAAGATCAACCTTGCCCTCGAGCACCACAAAAACCTCGACGCCGCTGTCGACCACGGCAATGCTCGCAGCCGGCTTCTCAACGTCGGTACCCATGACCAGCGAAGCGGTGTTGGCCAGCGGCTCAATGGTCGAGCGCAGGCTCTCGAGCTTCTCGATGTCCTCGGCACCGGCGCGCACGACCACGTCGAGCTCGGCCTTGGGGCTCAGGCGATAACGCGAACGCGTGGCGCGGGCGGCGGAAACGACGGTACGGCACAGCTCAAACGCGCGCTCGGCAGGCTCATCGACATACTTAGCGTAGTCGGCGGGCTCGGGCCACTTGGCGATCATGAGCGCCTCGGCGCGGTCCACGTTGCCCTCGGCGTCCAGGTCGAGCACGCTCGCCGGCATGTTGTCCCAGATCTCCTCGGTGACAAACGGCATAAGCGGGTGCATCAGGCGAATGGAGGTGTCGAGCACAAAGATCAGGTTGCGCTGAGCTTGCAGACGGTCCTCGCCCTTCAAGCGGGCCTTGGTGACCTCGACGTACCAGTCGCAGACCTCGTTCCAGAAGAACTGCTGCACGCCGCGGGCCATATCGCCAAAGGTGTAGCTCTCAATGCCCTCGGTGACCATCTTCACGGCCTTGGCCAGGCGGCTGAACATCCAGGCGTCGGCCGGCGTCTCCACGACGGGCTCGCCGGGCGTGTAGCCCTCCATGTTCATGAGCAGGAAGCGGCTGGCGTTCCAGATCTTGGTCACAAACGACTTGGCCTGCTCGGTGCGCGGGCTGTCGATGAGCTTCTTAGTCTTCTTGTCGATGTTCGCGTCGAACTTGACGTCCTGGTTGTTGGTGCACAGCGTGAGCAAGTTGTAACGCATGGCGTCGGCACCGTACATGCCAATGAGGTCCATGGGGTCAACGCCGTTGCCCTTGGACTTGGACATGCGGCTACCGTCCTTGGCAAGGATCGTCGGGTAGATGACGACGTCCTTAAACGGCACCTCGTCCAGGAAGTACAGGGAGCTCATAACCATGCGGGCGACCCACAGCGCGATGATGTCGCGCGCGGTGACCAGCGCCGTCGTGGGGTGATGTCCCTCGAGCAGCCCCGGCTTTTGCGGCCAGCCCTGCGTGGCAAAGGTCCACAGCTGCGAGCTGAACCAGGTGTCCAGCACGTTCTCATCCTGATGCACGTGATGGCCGCCGCACTTGGGGCACACGTCGGTGTCCTCGGTCAGGGCGTCCTCCCAGCCGCAGTCCTCGCAGTAGAACACGGGGATGCGGTGGCCCCACCACAGCTGGCGGCTGATGCACCAATCCTTAAGGTTCTCCATCCAGGTGGTGTAGGTCTGCGTCCAGCGCGCGGGGTGGAAGGTGACCTTGCCGGAGTTGACGGCGTCGAGCGCCGGCCCCTTGAGTTTGTCGACGGCCACAAACCACTGCTCGGACAGCCACGGCTCCAGCGCGGCGTCGCAACGGTAGCAGTGCATGACGGAGTGGTCGTGCTCCTCGACGTGGTCGAGCAGGTCATGCTCCTCAAACCACTTGATGACGGCCTCGCGGCACTCCTCGCGGGTCATGCCGGTAAACTCGCCGTAGCCCTCGACGACCACCGCGTGTTCATCGAAGATATTGATCTGCGGCAGGTCGTGAGCCTGACCCATAGCGTAATCGTTGGGGTCGTGGGCAGGGGTGACCTTAACGAAGCCGGAGCCAAAGTTGGCGTCGACATGCCAATCCTCAAAGATGGGAATCTCGCGGTCGACGATGGGGAGTTTGACGGTCTTGCCCACAAAGGCGGCCTTCTCGGGATCCTTCGGGGAGACGGCGACGCCCGTATCGCCGAGCATGGTCTCGGGGCGCGTGGTGGCGACGACGATGTAATCCTGGCCGTTGACCGGCTCGGTCAGCGGGTAGCGCAGGTGCCACAGGTGGCCCTTCTCGTCCTTGTACTCGGCCTCGTCGTCCGAGATGGCGGTGGTGCAGTTGGGGCACCAGTTGACGATGCGCTTGCCGCGGTAAATCAGACCGTCGTGGTACCAGTCGCAGAAGACCTTACGCACGGCCTGGGCGTAATCCTCGTCCATGGTGAAGCGCTCGTTGTCGAAGTCGACGGAGCAGCCCATGCGCTTGATCTGCTCGACGATAATGCCGCCGTACTCGTGGGTCCAATCCCAGCAGGCGTCGACAAACTTGTCGCGACCGATCTCCAGGCGGCTGATGCCCTCGCTCTTGAGCTTCTTGTCGACCTTGGTCTGCGTGGCGATACCGGCGTGGTCGGTGCCCAGCACCCAGCGCGTGGACTTGCCGCGCATGCGGGCCATACGGATGATGGCGTCCTGGATGGAGTCGTCGGTGGCGTGGCCCATGTGGAGCTTGCCGGTCACGTTGGGAGGCGGAATGGTGACGGTGCAGTCGCCCACGCCCTCACGGCGCTTGTAGTAGCCGCCGTCGAGCCACTTCTGCAAGATCGCCGGCTCGTTGGTCGACGGATCGTAGTTCTTGGGCATTTCTTCCATATATCTCTCCCTTGCCCATCGGGGAGGAATGTAGGCCCGATTTTCGCTCGGTCAAGTCCTGGGCTCGCTCGAAGACCACATTAAGTGGTCTTCGGCTCGTGCGGAATCTACGAAAATCGGGCCTACATTCCTCCCCTTAGGTATCGATTACTTCAGTCTGATATGACTTCGCTGAGGCTTAAACAAACACACAGAATAACACAGGTAGTTGGGTGTTTTGCGTATATATAAAATAGCCTCCGACCGTGGATGGTCGGAGGCTATTTGCAAGCACGTTTTTGGCTGGTTTACCCGTAGATGCGTTGGGGCTGTTCTTCGCCCTTAACCGCCGCTTCGGTCACGATGACCTTGGCGACACCCTCCTCGCTGGGGAGGTCGAACATCGTCTGCTGCAGCACGTCCTCGCAAATGGAGCGCAGGCCGCGAGCGCCGGTCTTGCGGGCGAGCGCCATACGGGCGATCTCGTGCAGGGCCGCGTCCTCAAACTCAAGATCGACGTCCTCGAGCTGGAACATCTTGCGGTACTGGCGCACCACGGCGTTCTTGGGCTCGGTCAGAATCGACACCAGGTCGTCCTCGTCGAGCGCCTGCGTCTGGGTGACGACGGGCGTACGGCCCACGAACTCGGGGATCATGCCAAAGGCGTTGAGGTCCTGCGGGAGCACCTGACGCAGTAGGTCGTTCTCGTCGACCGAGGTGGGACCGGCGATCTCGGAGTTAAAGCCCACGCCCTTGTTGCCCACGCGATCGGCAATGATCTTATCCAGACCCACAAAGGCACCGCCGCAGATGAACAGGATGTTGGTCGTGTCGATCTGTAGCAGCTCCTGCTGGGGATGCTTGCGGCCGCCGGTAGGCGGAACGCTGGCCACCGTGCCCTCAAGAATCTTCAGCAGCGCCTGCTGCACACCCTCGCCCGAGACATCGCGGGTGATGGAGAGGTTCTCGGCCTTGCGGGCGATCTTGTCAATCTCGTCCACGTAGATAATGCCCACCTGAGCGCGCTCAATGTCGCCATCGGCAGCATTGATAAGCTTGAGCAGAATGTTCTCCACGTCCTCGCCCACGTAACCAGCCTCGGTGAGCGCGGTGGCATCGGCGATGGCAAACGGCACCTCGAGGATGCGCGCGAGCGTCTGGGCCAACAGGGTCTTGCCGGTACCGGTGGGACCGAGCAGCAGGATGTTGGACTTGGCGAGCTCCACCTCGTCCATATCGTCGTCAAACTGACCGCCCATGCCCGATGCCTCGTCAAAGGCAGACACCGCGGCGCCGCCCTCGATCACGCGACGATAGTGGTTGTACACGGCAACCGACATGGCGCGCTTGGCGTCCTCTTGGCCCATGACATAAGCCGAAAGCTCGTCATAGATCTCGTGCGGCGTCGGCACGTGCGTGATGACCTGGCGGTCGTCCTCGAGCTCAAAGCCCTCGGTCTCGGGGTCCACAGCGGGCTGCCCGGCAGCCTGGCCGTGGTCGTTGAGGAAGCCCGGCAGCTTGCCATTGCGGGCAGCGTCCATAAAGTCCGAAGCCAGCGACTCCTCCAGAATCTCGGAGCAGGCGGCGACGCACTCGTCACAGATAAAGATGTTGGTCGGGCCCTTTACGAGGCGTCGGACCTGGCCCTGCTCTTTTCCGCAGAAGGAGCAGCGGATGGGGTTGCCGTTCTCGTCAAAGTTGTCCTGCATGTTTCCTGCCATCCTAGGCGTCCTTCGCGGCGAGATCGCGAGAGGTGACGATACGGTCAATCAGGCCGTAGTCGAGGGCCTCGGCAGCGGTCAGGTAGTTGTCGCGCTCGGTATCGGCCTGGACCTTCTCGATGGGCTGGCCCGAGGCATCGGACAGGATCTGGTTGAGCTCGCGACGGGTCTTCTTGATCTCCTCGGCAACGATCTCGATCTCGGTCTGCTGGCCCTGGGCACCGCCGCTGGGCTGGTGAATCATGACCTTGGAGTGCGGCAGGCAGAAGCGCTTGCCCTTGGCGCCAGCCGAAAGCAGCACGGCGGCCATGGACGCAGCCATACCGACGCAGATGGTGGAGACCTGCGGCTTGATAAAGTTCATGGTGTCAAGAATCGCCAGGCCGGAGTAAACCTCGCCGCCGGGCGAATTGATGTAGAGCGAGATATCCTTCTCGGCATCCTGGCTCTCAAGATGCAGTAGCTGGGCAACGACCAGGTTGGCGCTGACGGAGTTGATCTCCTCGCCCAAGAAGATGATGCGATCGTTGAGCAGGCGCGAATAGATATCGTAGCTGCGCTCGCCGCGCGGCGTCTGCTCGATAACGTATGGCACGAGGGCGGAATCGAACTTAGCGATCATACGCATCTCCATTTCTCTCTTGCGGACCAAATTGGTTCTAGATAAACGTACGGTGCCCGCATGCTATGCATTGGCTGGCACCGTACGAAGCAACCGGATAACCGGCTTATAACTTTACCCCATCACGGGCGCATGCATGCGCTCGTGGACAAGGTGGCGAGAATTACTCGGCGTCCTTGGCGGTCTCGTCGACCTCGGTCACCTTGGCGTTCTCGACCAGGTGATCGACGGCCTTGGAGCGACGGATGGACTCACGGACGGCAGGCATGCGGCCATCGGCGATGAACTCGGCCTTGGAAGCCTCGACGTCCTTGACGCCGGCCTTCTCGAACTCGGCGTTGATGTCGTCCTCGGTGACCTCAATCTTGAGCTCACGGGCGAGGGCGTCCAGAGCCAGGGACTCACGGGCAACGTCGTTGGCCTGCTTATGCAGGTCGCCGATGAACTGCTCCATGGTCAGGCCGGAAGCGGGCAGCCAGGTGTCCAGCGTCATGCCGCGGGCAGCGAGGTTGGACAGGAAGTTCTGGCCAAGCTCCTCAAAGACGGACTGCTCGTAGTCGGCGTCCATCTCGTCGAGCTGCAGACGCTCGGCGAGAGCGGAGACGCAACGGTTCTCCTTCTCGGCCGGCAGGCGGGAAGCCTTGTCCTGCTCGATCTCGATCTTGATGGCGTCGCGCATGGCGTCGATGCTGTCGAAGCCGAAGTCGGACTTGACAAGCTCGTCGGTGAGCTCGGGGGTGTTGCGGACCTTGATGCCCTTGACGGTGACCTCGACGGTGTGGGTCTCGGCCTCCTCGACCTCGTCGGTCCAGGTGACGGTCTTGACGTCGTCAACGTTAGCGCCGATCAGGGCCTCGTTGAACTCCTTGGGGTTGCTGTCGCTACCGGCGATGAGCATGCGACCCTCGGCGGCAAAGTTGTCGGCGTTCTCGACGGCCTTGAGGTCGACGGTCACATAGTCGTCAGCCTCGACGGCGCGACCCTCGACGTCCTCGAAGGTGGCACGGTAGTTGAGGAGCATCTCGACCTGGTTGTTGATCTCGGACTCGGTGACCTCCGCAGGGGGCATCTCGATCTCGACAGCGTCGAAGGAGGAGAGCTCAGCAGCAGGACGCAGAGAGAACTCGACGGTGTAGGTGTAGTCCTCGTGATCCTTGGCGAGGTCGAGCTCCTTGTAGTCACCGTTCTTGGTGGGGACGATGTCCAGCTCGTTGAGGACGGCGGGCTCGTTGGTGGCGATCAGGTCGTTGGTGGCCTGAGCGAGGGTAGCCTCGGCGCCAAGAGCGGAGTCGATGACCGGACGGGGAGCCTTACCGGCACGGAAGCCCGGGAAGCGGTACTTCTTGGCGGTGTCCTTGTAGGCCTTCTTGATCGCGGCGTCGACGTCGGCGGCCGGGATGGTGACCGTAGCGGTGAGCTTGGCGTCCTTGACGTCAGAAGCGGTGATGTTCAACACGTTCCTCCTCATACTGCCCAGCTTATCTGAGGTGCTGGTACCTTTATGCAACAAAGTGTCGCGACGGCCAGAGCCGACGCAGATGCGTTGGTGCGGGCGAAAGGACTCGAACCTTCACGGGAATCCCACCAGAACCTAAATCTGGCGCGTCTACCAATTCCGCCACGCCCGCATGAGCGCACAGACTAGGAATGATAGCAGATACGAACGACAAGCGCACGCACACCTTTTACAGGCTCACGACCTCACCACGAGTGCAAAAGGCGGGGCGAGTTGTCCCGTCCCGCCAACTACGACTTGTTAGATGACCCGCTACTCCCCCAGCAGAGCCTTCTCCGGTGTGATGGGCAGCGAGCGCACCTGGTGGCCGGTGGCGTGTGCGACGGCCGAGGCCACGGCGGCGAGCGGCGTGTTGATGACGACCTCGCCGATCGACTTGGCGCCAAACGGACCCGTCGGCTCGTAGCTCGGCTCAAAGGCCACGCGAATGCTGCCGATATCCAGGCGCGTGGGCAGCTTGTAGCTCATAAAGTTGCCGGTGCGCAGGCGGCCACGGTCGTCGTGCTCGACGATCTCGTAGAGCGCATGACCGATACCCTGGGCAATGCCGCCCTCGGCCTGGACGCGCGCGAGCGCCTCGTTGATCACGGTGCCGCAGTCGACGGCCGCCGC
This sequence comes from Collinsella sp. AM15-2, assembly GCF_003471985.1. Classification (NCBI taxonomy): domain Bacteria; kingdom Bacillati; phylum Actinomycetota; class Coriobacteriia; order Coriobacteriales; family Coriobacteriaceae; genus Collinsella; species Collinsella sp. AM15-2. The sequence goes on from NZ_QRKO01000009.1 coordinate 53,603, forward strand.
GTAGTCCACCACGGTCACCTTGCCGGTGGCCTTGTCGACCTCGACCTCGGCAATGCCGGCCATAAACGGCGGGGGCGAAACGGGCAGGCAGGCAGAGGCGTGCGAGGTCAGCGCGTCGCCGCCCGCGATGTTCTTGACGCATAGGTTGGCAAATTCGCGCAGCGTGAGGTAGCGGTTCTGCTCACGAGCGGCACGCTCGTCGGACAGGCGCACGTACTGGCCGTCGAAGACCACGTCGGCGGCGTCAACGTCCCACATCTGAGCGGCCTTGGCGCAAATCTTCTCGCGCAGCTCGGTCGCGGCGTTCTTGGCGGCAAGGCCCGTCACGTAGGTACCAGAGCTCGCGTACGAGCCGGCGTCGAACGGCGACAAGTCGGTGTCCACACCGCGCACCACGATCAGCGAGCTCTCCACGCCCAGCTCCTCGGCGGCAATCTGCGCCAGGATCGTGTCGACGCCCATGCCGTTATCGGTGGCGCCGGTGCCGATGGTAATGAAGCCGTCCTCTTCCAGGCGCATGTCAATGCCGGCGATATCCACGTTGGAGATGCCCGAGCCCTGCATGGTAAGCGCGCAACCCAGGGCGCGCACGCGGTCGCCCAGGTCCACGGCCAGCGGCTTGTCGCGCCAACCGATCATGTCCATCGCGCGCAGCAGGCAGCGGTCGAGCGCGCAGGCGTTGAGCTTCTCGTTGTAATACTGCGGCATGATCTCGCCCTCGCGCACGATGTTCTTAAGGCGCAGGTCGGCGGGGTCCATGTGCAGCATGTCGGCGAGCTCGTTGACGGCGCTCTCCACGGCAAACTGGCCCTGGGTGGCACCGTAGCCTCGATACGCGCCGCCGCGGTTGGTATTGGTGTAGACGGCGTCCCAGCTAAAGCGGCTCGCCTTCACGTGGTTGTAGATGGGCAGGCTCTTGTGGCCCGAGAGGCCGATCGTCGTGGTAGCGTGCTCGCCGTACGCGCCGGCGTTGGACAGCGTGTGCAGATCGATGGCCGTGATGGTGCCGTCGTTCATGGCGCCCAGCTTAACGGTCATCTGCATCTGGTGGCGCGAGTTGCCCGCAGTGATGGTCTCCTCGCGGGTGTAGCAGCAGTAACTCGGACGGCCGGTCTGCTGGGTCACAAACGCAACAAAGATCTCGCAGCAGCCCGTCTGCTTGGAGCCAAAGCCGCCGCCGATGCGCGGCTTAATGACCTGCACCTGCGACTGCGGGATATCGAGCGACTGCGCGACCATGCGGCGCACGTGGAAGGGCACCTGCGTGGAGGTGGTCACCGAAATGCGCCCGAACGCGTCGGTCGTCGCAAAGGCGCGGAAGGTCTCCATAGGCGCGGTCTGCGTGGCCTGGCTGGTGTAGGTGCGCTCAAAGACGATATCGCTCTGGGCGAAGGCCTCGTCAAGGTCGCCAAAATCGCTGGCACCGCTGCACACCAGGTTGCGCGGGACATCGCCGCCCTGCGGGAACATAAAGGTCACGTCGCCCTCGGGGTGGACCACGATGTCGTTATCGAGTGCCTTGGTAAAGTCGAGCAGCGGCTCGAGCACCTCGTAGTCGACCTTGATGAGCTTGAGTGCCTTATCGGCGGCCTCCTCGGTTTCGGCGGCAACGATCGCCACCTCCTCGTTTTGGTAGCGCACGAGGTTCTCGAGGATCAGACGGTCGTAGGGACTCGGCTGCGGATAGCTCTGACCGGCGATGGTAAAGCGGCGCTTGGGCACGTCCTCGTAAGTGTAAACGCCCACGACGCCGGGCACCTTCAGGGCGCGCGACGTATCGATGGAGCGGATCTTGGCGCGGGCATAGGGGCTGCGCTTGAGTTTGACGATCAGGGCGCCGGCGGGCACCATATCGCCCGTGTAGACGGGACGGCCCTCGAGCAGCGCCTTCGAGTCCTTCTTGGGCTGCTTATGGGTGATCTGCTTGTACGAGACACCGTCGCAGCTGGTGTCGTTGACCGGCAGCTCGGGCATCTCAAAGCCCACCTGCACGCCGGACTCGTTGAGGAAGCGGACAATGGCGCGCAGCTGGCTCTCGTAGCCGCTGCAACGGCAGAGGTTGCCGGCGAGCTGGCGCGACAGCTCCTCGCGCGTGGCGACGAGGCTCGGGTCCTCCTTGGCGGCGCGGGCAAGCGCCAGCACGTTCATGATGAGGCCGGGAGCGCAAAAACCGCACTGCTCGGCACCTTCGGCAGCCATGGCGCGGGCAAGCGCCTCGGACTCAGCCTTGAGACCCTCGAGCGTGGTGATGGTATGGCCCTCGACGCGCGCGGCGGGAACCGAGCAGCTCAGCACCGGGTAGCCGTCGAGCCACACCGTGCACAGGCCGCAGTTGGTGGTCTCGCAGGCGCAGCGCACCGACGCGCAACCCTGCTCACGCAAAAGCGAAAAGAGCATGGTATCGGGGGCAATCTGAACCTTGACCTTGCGGCCGTTGAGCGTAAAGGAAAGATCGATGAGTTTGGTAGCCATTAGCGCACCTCGCTAGAATCGACGCCGGGCACGCGGCGGCAGGAATACTCGTCCGTGGCAAACTTAGGAATCTGCACGGTCTCGAGCTCGCGGGCAAGCGCGGCAGAAAGCTCGATGCCGGCGGCACGACGCACGGCCTGGACGGCGAGCGGTGCCGAGATGCGACGGCGGTACTCGACCGAGCCCCACAGGTTGGTTCCGTAGCTCAGGGCACGCACGGATGCAGCAAGGGCGCGAAGCTCGTCCTCGGAAGGCTGCTCGCTGGAAAGGCCACATGCCTCGCCCTGCAGCAAGGTAGCGCGCAGCGGGCGGGAGCCCACGGTGACGTGCCAGCTGTTGTCCCACCAGGCGGCGGTGACGTTTAAGGAGGGGAAGTCGGTCGCGGCCTTGCGCACGGCCTCATAGCTCGCGCGGTAATCGTGCTTGACGACCACGACATGCTCGATCACGTCACGTACGTAGCCCATGTCCACGAACTCCGCGAGCGGCACGCGACCGGCGCCCGTCAGCTCAACATAGGAATCGAGCGCCAGGAAAGCCGAGAGCACGTCCGAGAAGCCAAAGCGGCCGTAGATGCTGCCGCCCACCGTAGCGGTATTGCGCAGCTGCACGCCCACGATGTCGTGGACGGCGAACTCAAAGACATTGTTGACAAGCGCGTTGAGCCCGGCATGACGCTCGAGCTGGCGCAGGGTGCACATGGCACCGATGCGAAACTCGGTCTCGGTCTCCTCGATCTGATCGAGTCCGCAGGCCGAAAGGTCAATCGCCGTCGCCACGCGACGCGAACCCAGGCGCATCCAGATGCCGCCGCCCACAATCTTGTTGTTACGGTTCTTCTGTAAGAGCTCATAGGCTTCGGCCGCGTTTCCAACACGGACGTAGGTACCGAACTTGAGCACGTTCTCCCCCATCTCTTTACTTGTCCAGTACCCCTAAGTGTACCAAACGAGGGCGCACGGCCCTCACCACCATAGAAAAAGGCTCCCAGCACAAATGCTGGGAGCCTCATCAGGTGCTATGTCGAGCTGGGCTTAGCAGACGCCCTGAGCGAGCATGGCGTCGGCGACCTTCAGGAAGCCGGCGATGTTGGCGCCCATGACAAAGTTGCCCTCCTGGCCGTACTCCTTGGCGGTGTCGTCCACGTTGTGGAACATGCCGCGCATGAGCTGCTCGAGCTTGCCGTCGACCTCCTCGAAGGTCCAGGACAGGTGCTCGGCGTTCTGGCTCATCTCCAGGCCGGACACGAGCACGCCGCCGGCGTTGGCAGCCTTACCGGGCATAAAGGCGACGCCGTTCTCTTGGAAGTAGGTCGTGGCCTCGATGGTCGTGGGCATGTTCGCGCCCTCGCCGACCACCTTGCAGCCGTTGGCGACGAGCGCCTGGGCGTCCTCGAGCAGCAGCGTGTTCTCGCGGGCGCAGGGCAGGGCGATGTCGCAGGGCAGCTGCCACACGCCGCGGCCGTCGCCCTCGTGCCACACGGCACCGGGCTTCTCGTCAACGTACATGGCGAGCGTGACGCCCTTGTCGTGGCCGGAGCGCTTCTGGTTGTAGACGTGCTCGAGCACGGAGTAGTCGATGCCGTCGGGATCCTCGACCCAGCCGTGGGTGTCGGAGCAGGCCAGCACCTTGCCGCCGAGCTGCGCGACCTTCTGGACGGCATAGATAGCAACGTTGCCGGAACCGTGAACGACGACGTTCTTGCCCTCGAAGGAGTCGCCGCGGCTCTTGAGGTACTCGTCCACAAAGTAGACCAGGCCGTAGCCGGTGGCCTCGGTACGGGCGAGCGAGCCGCCAAAGGAGAGGCCCTTGCCAGTGAGGACGCCGGTCCACTCGTTGGTCAGGCGCTTGTACTGACCGAACATGTAGGCAACCTCGCGGCCGCCAACGCCAAGGTCGCCGGCGGGAACGTCGGTGTTGGGGCCAATGTGGCGATAGAGCTCGGTCATGAAGGACTGGCAGAAGTGCATGATCTCGTTGTTGGACTTGCCCTTGGGGTCAAAGTCGGAGCCGCCCTTGCCGCCGCCCATGGGAAGGGTGGTCAGGCTGTTCTTGAGGATCTGCTCCAGGCCCAGGAACTTAAGCATGCCCAGGGTGACCGTCGGATTAAAGCGCAGGCCGCCCTTGTAGGGTCCAATGGCAGAGTTGAACTCGACGCGGTAACCGCGGTTGACCTGAACCTTGCCCTGGTCGTCGACCCAGGGAACACGGAACATGACGATGCGCTCGGGCTCGACGAGGCGCTCAAGCAGGGCGGCCTCCTCGTACTCGGGGTGGGCGTCGAGCGCCGGCTGGATGGTGCCGAGGATCTCGGTCGCGGCCTGGATGAACTCAGGCTGCTCGGGATAGCGGGCCTTGAGCTCGTCGAGAACTTTCTGCGTGTAGCTCATGCTTCCTCCAATGATGGGAAAGAAAAGTGTCGGTCGCGGCACCCTATGCGCCGCGAGCTTTATCGAGTATGGATAATATCGCACTGTTGCCGCAAAGTTACGAATAAGACCGCGGGCGGATGTTTCATTTTGATTACGATGCAGGTAGATGCGTTTTTGAGCGCCTGACGTGCAAGTTGCGTGTTTCGAAGCTGTTTCCCGCACGTTTCAAAACCACCACAAAGGGGACAGGCACCTTTGTGGTGGTTTTGGCGAGATACGTTGGCGGGAACGTATGTGAATCGAACACATCCAAGACGTTTTGCACGCCTCGCAACGGTTTTGAGGACCGCGGGGCCCACCGGAGCCCATCCGTTCCCAAGCGTGGCGGTATTTTACCAAACCGAACAGCCCGCAACTGCAAGGAGGACCAGGGCAGCGATGCAAAGCCCCTAACGCAGCGATCTTAGGCCGCCGGCATCCTTGTCGAGTGCGGTAAAGCGCACGGCATCCAGGTGCTCCAAGATGCTGATCGCTCGCTTGCGCGACACACCCAAGGCCTCGCGCAATACACTCGTGGTGGTAGCGCCGCCGGCAGCCTCGATAGCCGCAAAAACAACCTCACGCGCATGGGCCTCGGCGGCGGCGGACAAGGCAACGTCGTGCTCGACCTTAACGATCGAGTGGTTGAGCGAAAGCTCGCGCAGCGCACGCGTCATGGTGTCGCGATCGAGTTGCAACTGCTGTCCCAGCTCGGGCAGCGTCGGCGCGTCGAGGCCGGCCTCATCCAGCAGGGCCACAATGCGATGGCTAGCCTCGCGCACCACGCGTAACGCCGCAGCGGCGGAATGCGAGTCGAAGACCTCGGCACCGTCGATGGCGCAGATGCCGCGCGCACAGCCCTCGAGGATGAGCGCGGAGGCGACATCTTCGCCCGCTTTCGGCCAGGCGACATGCACAACCTCGCCCGGCGTGAAACCCGTCTGCTTGGGCGCGGCCTCATGCATGGCGGCAAGCGTGTCGGCGAGCGCGGTGAGGGCGGCATCGAGCACGGCGGGGGCGGCATAGAGCTCCTCGGTCGAGTGCTCCGGATGAAGGGCGACCGCATCGCCCGACGCCACCGCGGCGAGCAGGAGCCTTACGGCCTCGGCACCGGAAAGATCGATCGCACGGGCGACATCGGCTGCCGGCACGGGCAGGCGCTGGATACCGAGCCACGCGGCGACGGTCGATGCGAGGTCGCCCGCATCGAGAGCCGCGAGAAGCGAGCGCTCAGCATCCGTGAGCTCGCGCGAGCGGCGGCACTGCGAAAGCAGCACGCGTCCGCCGCCGATAAGCACCACCGGCGAGAACGCGAGCACGATGAGGCCGTCGCCCGAGCGCACGGGAAGACGCTCCTCCAGGCGGACCTGTACGATGCGGGTCTCGCCGGCCTCAATGGGTCCCTCGCCCTCCATGAGCATGATGCGCCCGATGACATCGGCCGTGCCCGCCATCACGTGGACGCGCGCGCCGGACTCGAAGGGCACGGGCTTGGCGCCCTCGCGCCCCAGATAGGTGAAGCGCGCGATAAGCCTAAGCGTCGAGCCCTCGGCGCTCGGTCCGCAGACGACCTCGCCGCGGGGCAGGACATCGACCCCGTCGCCCACGATGTTGAGGGCGACGCGCTGGCCGGGAAGCGCGCGCGGCGTGTCGCCGTGCACCTGAATCGCGCGCACGCGACAGCGCACGCCCGCCGGGCTCGAGACAAGCTCGTCGCCCACCATGATGGGGGCGTCGTGAAGCGTTCCCGTGACGACGGTGCCCGAGCCCTTGATGGAAAAGCAGCGGTCGATGGGCAGACGCGGGGCCAAGCCGGGGCGCTCGGAGCGCTCGGCGGATTCAGCCAGAAACGCGTCGATCGCGGCATCGATCGCCCCGCGCACGTCCTCGACGCCCTCGCCCGTGCGCGACGACACGGGGACCACGGGGGCATCGGAGAACACGGTGCCCGAAAGGAAATCCATCACATCGAGCTCGGCGAGCTCCGCCGTCTCGTCGTCGGCCAGGTCGCGCATGGTGAGCGCGACGACCATGCGCGTCACGCCCAACAACTCGAGAACGTGCACGTGCTCGCGCGTCTGCAGCATCACGCCCTCAACGGCAGAAACCACCAGCACTGCCACGTCGATGCCCGTGGCGCCCTGCACCATCGCGCGCAGGTAGTGCGCATGCCCGGGCACGTCGACCAGGCCGACAAGCTTGCCGCTCGGCAGCGCCAACTCTCCAAAACCGAGCTCCGTGGTCATACCGCGGCGCTTCTCGACCTCCAGACGGTCGGGATTTTTTCCGGTCAGCGCCTCGATGAGGGCCGACTTTCCATGGTCAACGTGTCCCGCCGTTCCAACGACAACGGGACATTCGACAAGCTCACGCGCCGTCATCGACGCAAACCCGCCCGCACGGCATCCGTCAACGCAGACGCACACAGGTCAAGGTCGGTATCGTGCAAAAGCGTGCGGACGTCAAACAGCACCTGGTCGCGCTGCACGCGCGTCACAACCGGCGTATCGGGTTCTTGAACCATGGCGCGCTTTAGGCCATCGGCGGACAGGCGCCCATCGGCGGGACAGACGGCAACGCAAAATGTTGGGAGCTCGACGGTCGGCAGCGAGCCGCCGCCGGGGGCAGAGGCGCCCTCGACAACCTGCAATTCCACCGCCTCCTCGCACTGAGCCTCGCGAAGTTTACGCAGCATGCGGTCGCGCAGGCGCTTGGCCTGACGCTCGAGCGGAGCCGGCGCGCCGGATAGCATGTTGAGCACCGGAATCTCCCGATGTGCCGTATCGGAACCGGCCACATACAGGCGCAGGGTGGCCTCGAGGGCCGCGAGCGTGAGCTTGCCGGGGCGAAGCGCGCGCATCAGCGGATGCGAGGCACAAGTGGCAATCGCCTGGTCGCTGCCGAGAATAATGCCCGCCTGCGAAGCACCGAGTAGCTTGTCGCCCGAGCACGAGACAAGGTCAGCGCCGGCGCAAAGCGAGGCGGACGTGGACTTCTCCCCCGCATCGGCGAGCACCCCGTCTGCAAGCAAAGCACCCGAGCCTTGGTCCTCGTAAAGCAAAAGCCCGTGCTCATGCGCCAGCGCAGAAAGCTCCGCCACGGAAACCTCCTCGTGGAAGCCCTCGATGCGGTAGTTGGAAGGATGAACCTTCAGGATCATCGCCGTGTTGGGCGTGATGGCGCTTCGATAATCATCCAGATGCGTGCGGTTGGTCGAGCCCACCTCGACAAGCTTGGCGCCCGAGGCCGCCATGATGTCGGGAATGCGGAAGCTACCGCCCACCTCGACCAGCTCGCCGCGACTCACGATGACCTCTTTGCCGCACGCATGCGCGGCAAGCACCAGCAGCACCGCCGCGGCGTTATTGTTGACGACCAGGGCGTCCTGCGCCCCCGTGAGCGTGCGCAGCAGACGCGCGGCATGCTCTTTGCGGCCCCCGCGAGCGCAGGTTGAGACGTCATACTCAAGCGTGCTGTAGCCGCGAGCGACATCGGTCACCGCCCGCACCGCCGCGGGCGCGAGCGGAGCGCGGCCCAGGTTGGTGTGAATCACAACGCCCGTCGCGTTAACGGCAGGGCGCAGGGTCGGCAGCGACAGGCGGTGGCACCGCCGCTCGATAGCCAAGGCGAGCTCGCGCTTATTCCTAGCGGGGGCGCCAGAGCGAATCGCCGCGCGCTCGGCATCGAGCTCGGCGTCAATCGCCTCGCGCACCAACGTGTCGCCCGCATCGCCGGCAGCCTTCATGACCGGCCACTCGGCCAGCAGCTCGTGCACGGCGGGAATGGAGCGCAGGCGGTCGCGCACCTCGGCAGGCATGGATTCGCAGTCGCTCATGGAAAGCCCTTCGACATAATCAATAAAAAGCAGGCCCCCCTTGGTCGTCATCGGCCAAAATGTGACGACGCGAATACAAAAGGGACAGGTCCATTATGGCAGCTCGCGACAAGACGGCGCAGCGCCTCGTCCAAAACCTGCCAAAATAAACCTGTCCCTTTTTGGTCGGTTATGGGTTGGGTCCTTTAGGACTCTTTGTTGGCGTAGATAAACCAGTAGCCCAGCGCCACGATCAGGGCGCCACCTACGATATTGCCCAGCGTGGCGACCGAAAGGTTGAGCGCCAACCCGGCGGCGTTGAGGGCATCGGCGCCGGCGACATCGGCTCCATAGCCGCACGCGTGCATCACGGCACCCATGGGCAAAAAGTACATGTTGGCAACGCAGTGCTCAAAACCGCATGACACAAAGGCGGCGATAGGCAGCAGAATACCCACGACTTTATCGACCACGGTCTTGCCGGCGGTACCGATCCATACAGCCAGGCACACAAAGATGTTGCACAGAATGCCGCGGAAGAAGATGGTGACGGCGTCAATCGAAACCTTACCGGCGGCGACACTCACCATGGTGTTGGCAACGGCCTCGCCGTTGAGCTTATAAATAGCTGCCATGTAAACCAAAAAGACAACGAACAGCGCGCCGGCAAAGTTGCCGATCCACACAACGACCCAAGCCTTGAGCATCTGGACGAGCGTGATCTTTTTGCTCTTGAGCGCGCAGACCATAAGCGAGTTGCCGGTAAACAGTTCCGCGCCGCAAATGAGCACGAGCACCAGTCCCAGGCAAAAGCACAGGCCGCCCACAAAGCGCTGAGCGCCCCAGCCAAGGGACGCATCGCTCAGAAAGACCGTGAAGAACAGACCGCCGAAGGCGATGAACGCGCCGGCGAACATGGCGAGCAAAAATGCCTTCGAGGCAGGCAGACTGGCCTTGGTAACGCCGGCGGCCTCGGTCTTGGTCTCGATTGCGGCAGGCGCCAGGCAGTCGGGGATGGGGTATTCTGCCTTACTCTGTGCCATGGCAATCACTACTTTCTTACGATGTGGGACAAACGCTCTTGGTTCATTTGCCCCGCGAGGTCGGACGGTATAAAAATAAACGCGAGCCAAATTAGCATATTGGCCTGCGATTATATAGCTTGGAGCGGGCGACGGGAAGTCCAAGGATTTGCTTCGCAAATCCTTGTTTCGCTGCGGGCCTTCGGCCCTTGCGTGCTGCGCTGGAAAATGCTCACGCATTTTCTCAGCTCCGCACCCTGACGGGTTCGATTCCCGTCGCCCGGCGCGTAAACGAAAACAGCTCTGATTCCCAAAGGAAACCAAAGCCGTTAAAACAATTCTTATGGAGCGGGCGACGGGAATCGAACCCGCGTCATCAGCTTGGAAGGCTGGGGTTCTACCATTGAACTACGCCCGCAAGATATGGTCGGGACGACAGGATTTGAACCTGCGACATCCTGCTCCCAAAGCAGGCGCGCTACCAAACTGCGCCACGTCCCGAAGGTGTTGAGCAGCTAAGGTCTAAACCTTGCGTGTCCCAAAGCGAAGGAAATTATAGGGGAGACTCCCCGCCTGCGCAAGCGACGATACCCTAGCTCCTCGAATGTGCGACAAACCGGCTGTGGAGCAGGCCAATCACAAACGCCACCACGGCAACCGGCGCCCATGCGGCTCCAATGTCGGCCAGCGGCAGCGCATCGAACGGCAGCCACACGCCTGCAAAGAACGCGTCGCGGATCGAGGTGATCACGCTCTGCACCGCGACAACGCCGCCGACCCAGACCCACACCTGCGGATGCGCGTCGCAAAAACCGTGCACTAGGCCCATAAGCACCAGAACAATTGCAACAGGGTACAGGGCGTTGAGCATGGGCACCGAGAACATGAGGATCACGTCGAGGCCCACGTTTGAGAGCACGCACGAAAACGCCGCGAACACAAAGGCGAGTATCGCAAAGGGACGGCGCATGGCCTCCTCGGAAGCCTCTGCTCCCCCTTCGACCACATACGTCTCGCAGAAGTAACGCGAGCAGCAGCTGATGAGGCCGATGCATACGTTCATGCAGGCGAGGAAGAAGATCGCAAAGACCACGACCGTGCCGGCAAGGCCAAAGTGCATGGAGGCCGAGCGGGCGAGGATGGCGGCTCCGTTGGTGGCATCGGGCATCACGGTGCTCAGCTGCGTGCCGGCAAGCGCCAGACCGCAGTAGATGATGGCCATGAGCACACCAGCGATCACGCCGGAGCGCGAAATCTCGAAGGCCACGCGCTTGTCGTCGGTAACGCCCAGCTCGTGGATGGTCTCGGCGATGATGATGCCAAAGGCGAGCGACGCGAGCAGGTCCATGGTCTGATAGCCGGTCAAAAAGCCCTGCACGGCGGCACCGGCATCGTAAGGAGCCTGCGGCGCGGCAGCGGAACCCAGCGGCGAGACCACGGCGGCGCCCACGACCAATACGATAAGGGCGATGAGCGCGGGGCCCGTAATGCGGCCGAGCACGCGCGTAATGACACCCGGGCGCAGCGTGAGCACAAAGGCGACGGCAAAGAAGGCGACGGCAAACACCAGGCGGGCCGTGCCGAGCGAGACACCCTCGGGCAGCAGCGGCACCAGCATCTCGAAGGCCGTGGAGCTCGTGCGCGGAATGGCCAGACACGGACCGATAGCCAGATACACCGCCGCGACAAAAAACTCGCCAAACTTGGGGTGCACACGACCGGCAAGCTCGCGCGCCGTTCCGGCAAGTGCCACGGCGATAAAGCCCATGACGGGAAGGCCGATGGCGGCAATCAGAAAGCCGAGCATGGCGAGCGGCGTGGCAGAGCCCGCCTGCAGCGCCAGCAGCGGCGGAATAATGAGGTTGCCGGCGCCAAAGAGCATCGAGAACAGGGCGATGCCGACGGTGAGGACATGGTCGGAGCGCAGACCGCGCGGGGCGGATGATGCCATAGGACCACCTTTCGGGTCGAAACAAAACGGGACGGGCAAAAGACCCGTCCCGCAAGTATATACGCTTTAGCAGGCTAAATCGTGCAGAGCGTCAATCGCGGTGTCGACTTCCTCGTCCGTGTTGAAATACCCAAACGAGAAGCGAACGACACCCTGGCGCTCGGTCCCCAGTGCGCGGTGCATGAGCGGAGCGCAGTGGGCGCCGGGGCGCGTCGCAATCCCCCACCCTTGCATGAGCGCGTCCGAGACCTCGGCCGAATCGATATCGCCCACGTTAAGCGAAACGATCGCCGAGCGCACGGGCTGGTCAAACGCACCGTAGAGCGCAATGCCGGGAATGTCGCGAACGCCGGCGAGGAAGCGCTCGGCAAGCGCACGTTCGCGTGCCGCAATCGCCTCTACCCCGCCCTGGGCCTCGATAACGTCGAGGCCGGCGGAAAGGCCGGCGATACCGTGACCGTTGAGCGTGCCCGCCTCAAGACGCGTGGGCCACTCTTGCGGCTGCAGCGCATCGAAGCTGCGCACGCCCGTGCCACCCATGGCCCAAGGAGCCACGTCAATGCCTTCCGCCACGGCTAGGCCACCGGTCCCCTGCGGGCCCATGAGCCCCTTGTGGCCGGTAAAGCACACCACGTCGAGCCCCATGACCTGCATATCGATATGCGCCGTGCCGGCAGACTGCGAGGCATCGACGATCACAAGCGCGCCGGCCGCATGGGCCATGGCAGCCACGCGTGCAATGTCGACCGCGTTGCCGGTCACATTGGAGGCGTGTGTCACCACCACGGCACGCGTGCCCGGCGTGACCAGCTGCTCGAGCTCGTCGTAGTCGAGCACGCCGTTCGCGTCGCAGCCCGCATGCTCAACAGTCACGCCCTGCTCTGCCGCCAGGCGGTTGAGCGGACGCAGCACGGAGTTGTGTTCGAGCACCGTCGTGACCACACGATCGCCGGGGCGCACCACGCCGTTGATGGCGGTGTTGAGCGCCGCCGTGGAGTTGGGCGTAAAACAAATATGGTCCACCCGCGGGCAGCCCAGCAAGCGCGCAAGCTTGGTGCGGCAGCTGTGGATGGTGCGCGCCGCGTCGAGCGCACCCGACGTGGCGCCTCGCCCAGCATTGCCGAGCGAGCACATCGCCTGCACCACGGCATCGATGACCGCCTGAGGTTTGTGCATGGTCGTCGCCGCGTTATCCAGGTAGATCATCGCACGACCTCCCACATATCGATCACAGTAAAGCCCTCGGTGGGAACGTCCGCCGCGGCAAGCTCGCTTCGCAGCAGTGGTTCATTTTCAGGCAGGGCTTTCCATGCCAGGCCGCAGCCGGCAGCAACCTCTCCGGGTACGGGAATCGTTCGCCCGGGAAGGCCACGCTCACGGCACAGAGACTCGCAGCCCATGGCGGCCGCCGTGGTGGGAAACGTGATGACAAGCGCCGGGCGCTTTTCTCTCATGGCAATCCCACCCAGGCGCTACGGACGCACGACGCGGCCGGCCTGCTCCATCTTTTCGACGATCACGTACATGTTCGTGACATCGCCCACGGCAAGCTGGTCCTTAATGCCAAAGTGGTCGAGGCAGGTGCCGCAGGTAAGGATCTCGACACCCTGCTCGGCCAGGCCCTTGAGGTCGTCAAGCACCGGCGACCCCTCGACGGTGAGTTTGGCGCCGCCGTTGTAGAAGAGCATCGTGGCGGGCAGCTCCTCCTGCTGCGTCACGGCAAAGATAAAGGCCTTCATGAGCTTGTGGCCCAGCTCATCGTCGCCGCGACCCATGCAATCGGTGTAGACGGCCACGACCAGCTTGCCCTTGCCGGCGCTGGCGTCGCAGAAAGCGGCGCCGTCCTGCTCAGGATCGGCCACGGCAACGGCGCCGGCGGCCGCCACGATCACGTGCCACTCGGCATCGGCGACCTTCTCGACCGAGGCCGTGCAGCCCTTTTCCTGTGCCATCTTGGAGATGTTCTTGACGGCCGTCTCGTTGTCGACCGAGGTCACCACAGCACCCTCGCCATCAAGCTGCTTCAGAGCTTTGAGCGTCTTGACGACGGGCAGCGGGCAGGCATCGCCCATGGCATTGACTTCAATTTTGGTAGACATAGCAAATCCTTTCAAAAGGGACCGCCCAGAACAGTAGACGGTCGCATAAACGGTTTTCCTTAATGCACAACGTGAACGGCAGGACCACCCGGCACCGCCTCGCACACGCGGCCGATTGTGGCGGCAACGCGACCTTCGGCATGCAGGCGGCGGGCGAGCTCATCCACATCGGCAGCAGGCGCTGCGATGAGCAGGCCGCCCGAGGTCTGCGGATCGTACAGCGCATCCAGCATTCCCGGCTCCAGGTCATCGTCGGCCGCCACGCGCGGGCCAAAGAAATCCTGGTTGCGGTAGGCGCCGGCAGGGATAATGCCCAGACGCGCCATATTGAGCACCTGGTCAAAGAGCGGCACCGCCCCCGACACAAGCTCAATCTGCACACCTGAGCCCTCGGCCATCTCGCACGCGTGCCCGATCAGGCCAAAGCCCGTGACATCGGTGCAGCCGTGAAGCTCGAGGCCCTCGGCCAGACGAATCGGGGCCTCGTTGAGGGTGCGCATCGAGTCGAACATGGCTGCGGCCTCGTCCTGCTCGATGAGCTCGCCCTTAATGGCCGTGGTGATGATGCCAGAGCCGATCGCCTTGGTCAGCAGCAGGACATCGCCAGCGCGCGCGCCGCTGTTGGCGAGCATGCGGTCGAGCGAGACAAAGCCGCTCACGGACAGGCCGTACTTGGGCTCGTCGTCGTTGATGGTATGGCCGCCCGCGATGGAGCAACCCGCCTCGACGCACTTATCGGCGCCACCCGCCAGAATCTCACCTGCGACCTCGACGCCCAGGCAACTGGGAATGCACAGCAGGTTCATGGCATGGCTCGGTCGTCCACCCATGGCATAAATGTCCGACAGCGAGTTGGCCGCCGCGATCTGACCAAACAGGAACGGGTCGTCGACCATCGGCGGGAAGAAGTCGACGGACTGCACGAGGCCCAGGTTTTCGCCAACACGAAAAACACTAGCATCGTCGGAGGTATCGAACCCCACGAGCAGGTTGTCGTTATGCACATTGGGTAAGTCGCCCAGGACCTGGGCGAGGGCTCCAGGAGCCAACTTAGCGGCTCAACCGCTCGCGGCAGTCATAGACGTGAGCTTAATCTGATCGTCAGCCATCGATACCTCCTCTCATCGGTCAATCATTTCCTCCCAGTATACGCATGAATGCAGGCCCACGGCCGATGCATTAATCGAGCGCCTGTGCGCGAATCGCCGCGCCGATGGCACCGGCAAAGCGAGCCTGGGGCGAGGTGGTCACCGGCGACCCCAGCAGCTCGCCCAACCGCTCCACCACGAAGGCGTTCTCGCACAGGCCACCGGTCAGGTAGTACGGGGCGCCCGCGGCCTGCCCGGCCATGGTCGCCACGCGCGAGACCACGCTGTCGATCACGCCACGTGCGATGTTCTCGCGCGGCTCACCGCGACCGATCAGGCTAATGACCTCACTTTCGGCAAACACCGTGCACATGCTGGAAATCTTGGTAGGCTCGCCGGAACGCGCCAGGTCGGCCATCTGCTGTTGAGAAATACCTAGGCGGTCGGCCATGATCTCCAAAAAGCGCCCCGTGCCGGCAGCGCACTTGTCGTTCATGGCAAACTTGGCCACGCGGCCATTTTTAAGCTGAATGACCTTGGTGTCCTGGCCGCCCACGTCAATCACCGTGCCGCGATCGCCAAACAGACGCACGGCACCGGCGCCGTGGCAGGTAATCTCGGTCACAACCTTGTGGGCGTATGGCACAGCCACGCGCCCGTAACCCGTGGCCACCACACGCGCAGAATCGGATGCAACGTCAAAGCCCGCCGCCGCGAGCGCCTCGCGCAACCTATCGGCGGCATCGACCGAGGAAAACCCGGTTGGCTGCACGCACGTCCACGCCACCGAACCCTCACCATCGACCACAGCAGCCTTAGCCGCCGTAGACCCGATATCGACCCCGATCCCTATCATGGCTCTCTCCTAATCCAAACATCAAAGACAGCGGCGCGTTCAGGCGCCTTAGCTCTAGGTTTCTCAGGTGCCGGAGGTTGCCCCGAAAGAGGAGCGCGGCGTACTTTGGTACGCAAGCGACGGTTTGAGGGGCAAGATCCGGTGCCTGAGGAAGCTAGAGGGTTTCGATGAAGGCGGCGATGCGGGTCTCGATCTGGCCCATGTCGCCGTTGCTGTAGTCGGTCTCGATCTTCATATACGGAATACCCGCACCCTCGACGGCCTCCTGCATGCGTGCACTCTCCACGTTAAAGGTGTGGCACGCCTGGAGCACGCTCTCCACTACGCCATCGACGTGATACTTCTCGCACATGGCCAGCGTGTTCTCCATACGACCGTCGTTGGGCGTCATAACCGAGCAGTTGATATCCAGGTAGCGGTCGGCGATCGCACGCAGGATGTCGGGCGCATCCGGGTCGACCATCATGGCCGCCGTGCGCTCACCCGAGCAGTCATCCATACACACGACCACGCCGCCGTTGGACTCGATGGTGCGACCGATCTTGTTGATTACGCCGCCCACCGGGCAACCGGTGATCAGGATGCGCTTGGCATCCGCCGCAACCGGGTGCTCGCCGGCCTCGTAGGCCTCGCGCAGGTTAGCGACCTTTTGCTCCAGCTGCTGCGTATAGGCCTCGATATCAAAGCTGAACGTACCGGCAAACATGGTGCTCATCAGATCGACGCCGCTCATGGCCGCCGGCTGGTTGGCCTGCAGCGCAAACATCTCGAGCTGGGCCGCACGCAGGCGATTGCGACGACGGGCAGCAGCGCGTAGGTCGCCGTCGGTAATCGTAATGTCGTAGAAGTTCTCGAGCTCCTCCTTGAGCAGACGGCACTCCTCGTACCAGCCCTCGCGCTCGTAGGCGCGGTCGCGGCCCTGCGGTAGGTGCAGAATGTGCGTGCGCTTGAGCTCGTTGAGCAGCTCGTACATCTTCTTCTTGCCGTCGCAGGTGGTCTCGCCGATGATCATGTCGCTAAAGTACGTAAACGGGCACTTTTGCGAATAGGCAAAACCATACGTCGACTTGATGAGCGGGCAGAGGTTTGCCGGCAGCACCTTCTCGGCCTCGGGAATCACCTCGTCGGACGTACCGCACAGAGCCACGCTCGAGGCGCCCGCGGCATCGATAATCTCGAGCGGCGTATAGCTGCACAAAAAGCCGACCAGGCGATTACCCGCCTGCTTGTAATCCTTAACGCGAATAAACGCCGCCTTGCGTTGTTCGTTAAACTCCTCAAACGTGCTGGGCAACGGCTGCTCAATATTTTCCGACATATAACTCCTAAACCTTTTAACCAACCAAGGAAGCGGCTTTCCCAGGTGCCCGAGGTTGCCGTGAAAGAGACGCGCCGCGTACTTTCGCACGCAAGCGACGGTTTGAACGGCAAGATCGGGTGCCTGGGAAAGCCGCCGGGACGGATAGCCCTAAATGGTTTCCAAGAAGGCCTCGATCCTGGTTTGCAGTTGGCCTGCATCCTCACCGGCGTAGTCGGTCGTGATGTGCATAAACGGAATGCCGGCTTCCTCGGCGGCCTTCTCCACGGCAAACGACTCCATCTCATAGAGCGTGCAGAACTGCAGGGCCACGTCGACGATGCCGTCGGCATGCAGGTCCTTGGCCATCTGGACAATGTCCTTCATACGCTGGTCGTTGGGCGTAAAGACGGCGCAGTTGATCTTAAAGTAGCGCTCGGCGATGGCATCGAGCATCTCGTCCACCGTCTCACCGGACTCGTCGACCAGGTCCTTGTAGTAGCGCGAGCCCGTGCAGGACTCCTCGCCTACCACAACGCCGCCGGCTTTCTCGATGAGGTTGAACAGCTTCCAGTTGGGCACGGCCATGGGCGTGCCGGTGTACAGGATGCGCTTGGTCCCCTTGGGCGCCACGCCCTCGCCAGCCTCGACACGCTGCTCGCACTCAGCCGCCATATCGTTGATGGCTCCGGTCAGACGCGGCGTGTCGTCCATAAAGGCGGCCTGAACGGTCAGTAGGCTGTCGAGACCGCTAATAGGTGCAGGGTCGGCAGCGCGCGTGGCAGCGAGGCGCTGCAGGGCGCGGCGCTTCTCATTGACGGCGTGGATGGCAGCCTTCAGACGCTCGGGCGTAATCTTGACGCCGCACTCTTCCTCGATCTTGGCGGCGAGTTTCTTGACCTCGGCCTTCCAGGTCACGAGCGTCGACTCGTCGTGCACGTTGGGAATATCCATGACGTACATGTTCTTTTGCGTTGCAAAGAACTCGTAGGCCTTCTTCTTGCCATCGCAGGTGTTCTCGCCTACCACTAGGTCACTCGACTCAATGTAGGGGCAGACCTCGCCCAGCTTAAAGCCGGCAAAGCTCTTGATAAGCGGACAGGTGTTGCGCGGCAGATGCTCCTCGACCTTGTCCGTTGCCCAATCGGCACCCGTGCACAGACCAACGGGAATGCCGTCACAGGCAAGCACGATCTCCTCGGGCACGTACACGCAGAACGAGCCCACGATTTTGGTGGCCTCGCCAGCCTCCTTCTTGTCGAGCATCTCCTTAATGCGGCCGCTATGGATGTTGGTGGCCACAAAGTCCAGGTAGGACGTGGACTTGGGGCGATTGTTCTGCGTCAGGAATATGTCGCCGTACATCTGGCCCACGGCACCCAGCAGCATATCGTGGTCGGCAAGATTCATGCCGAGGCTCTCCCACATCGGATGGAAATCGAATTCTTCAGCCATAACGGTTCCCCTCTCGAACCAAAAACGGATAACAGCGGTATCGATGCACGACGGACGGCGATTGCCCGACCGTGCTCAAACCCGGAATTTTGGGGAACCTGCTTTGCGGTCGATTATTTAGTTGTGCGTCGTCTCTCCCGGAGCCGTGAACATACCTGCTCATATGCGACTCCGAGCCATATAGAGGGCGCGCGCGGCAATGCGGCGAATATATGTCGTCTGCGGCATGTGCGCACCCTCCTTAACAAGTTGAAGTCAACTATATCAACGGTCATCGACCATGCGAACACCGTTGACATTCGTACGACAGCATCGTGTGCCGTCGTTTAATAAATAATTATCTTGATTGATAAGAATTTGTCATTCCTCATTCGGCGAACGGCAAAAACAAAGCCGCCGAGGCTTATATCCCCCGACGGCACTACCCGGCGCTATCGACAAACCAAATGGATCCTGCTGGCATCAAAATGCATGCGCAGCGTCTCGCCTGCTTGCGGCAGCTCGTCGACAGGCATGCCCACTTTGTTGACCTTCCACTGCAGGCGCGTCGGCGCATCGGCACGCGGCGCGTCCAGCAGCACCAGGCGCTCAAAACGCGAATCGCTCACTCGGGCCACGTGCAGGTCATAGCTGTTGCGACCCCGCTCGGCACGGTTGTCCACATGGAAGTAGCTCGCACGAATACCCAGGTACGCCACGTTATCGGGAACCTCACGGCCCACGTTGAAGGTCATGCCCCAGTCCAGGGCCTCAACTTCCTGAAGCCCGATCTTGCGCGCGCGGCTCGTATTCTTGCAGCCCGTCAGGCGCAGCGCAGCCAAGGATTGCGGCCGGCGGACCACGTCCTCGACGGAGCCGATCTCCTCCACATGTCCGTTATGCATCACGCAAATGCGCTCGCACAGGCGGCATGCCTCGTCAATATCGTGGCTCACGTAGAGCACGGTACGGTTACAGACGTCGAACAGGTCGAGCATGTTCTGCTCAAGCGCGCTCTTGAGATACGCGTCGAGCGCGCTCATGGGCTCATCGAACATAAAAATGCCCGGGTGTGCCGCCACCATGCGAGCAAGCGCCACACGCTGCTGCTGGCCGCCCGAGAGGCGCGCGGGATAACGGTCGGCAAAGTCGACCAGTCCAAAGATACCCAGGTAGCGCTCGGCAAGTCGTCTGCGCGCTGCGGCGTCGCCTGCACCCTCAACGCCGGCGCACACGTTATCGGCCACCGTCATATTAGGGAACAGCTGATAGTTTTGAAACATCAGGGCGCATTTTCGCTCCTGGGGCGAAAGGTTGATGCCCGTCGCAGAGTCAAAGAAGGTCACGCCGTTGACGACGATCTTGCCCTCGTCGGGCGTCTCCACGCCGGCAATACAGCGCAAGGTGCAGCTCTTGCCGCATCCGGAGGCGCCGAGCAGCGCCACACGCTCCTCGCCGGCATCGAGCTGCATGTCGAGCATAAACCCGGGATAGCGCTTTTTGATATCCAGGACAAGCGACATGGTCTATCGACCTCCCTTCGAGACGGCGTCATCGCGCATGAGCTCGGCCAGCGCCTCGCGATCGATACGCAGCGCATCGCCGCCCACTGGGTCGAGCGAATCGATCTGGCTACCCAGCTGCTTGGCCTGTTTGCGCTCTGCACGGGAGAGACCACGCTCGCGATACTTTTGCGAATGCGCCGTGTACATGTTGATGAACAGGATGACCAGGAAACTAAACACGATCACGACGACGACCCAAAAGAGGGCCACCGAGGTGTTGCCGCCCATCCACTCAAAGTAGATGGCGATAGGGATGGTCTGGGTAATGCCGGCGTAGTTGCCCGCAAGGAACAGGGTGCAACCAAACTCGCCCATCGCGCGGGCAAAGGCGAGCACCGTGCCGGCGGCAATCGAGGGCCAGCCAAGCGGCATCATAAGCTTGGTAAAGATGCGACGCTCGGACCATCCCAGGGTTCGCGCCGCATCGAGCATCTGCGTGTCAAGGCTCTCGAAGGCTCCGAGTGCCGTACGGTAGACCAGGGGAAACGACACCACCACGGCAGATATCACCGCCGCGGGCCACGTAAAGACGATCGAGATACTGTGTGCAATAAGCCACTGGCCAACCCCGGTTGAGCGGCCAAACAGCATGAGGAGCAGAAAGCCACACACCGTGGGAGGCAGCACCATCGGGATGGTAAAGACCGAGTCGAGTAGGCCCTTCACGCGGCTCGTCGTACCCATGGTCTTCCATGCGGCAAACAGGCCCAGCGCAAAGGAGATCAGCAGGGCAAGGCCGCTCGTTTTGATAGACACCCAAAACGGGCGATAGTCGATGTTGCCCAAAAAGGAGGCCAGAGAGGCCAAGGGCCCCTGCTCATCCCGCAACACGACAGACGATGCTTCTACCATTTGAGCG
Source organism: Collinsella sp. AM15-2 (assembly GCF_003471985.1). Taxonomy (NCBI): domain Bacteria; kingdom Bacillati; phylum Actinomycetota; class Coriobacteriia; order Coriobacteriales; family Coriobacteriaceae; genus Collinsella; species Collinsella sp. AM15-2. The sequence continues at coordinate 74,471 of NZ_QRKO01000009.1, forward strand.
CTATCAAGCCAACGCGCGCCGCCCTTGGCATCACCCGAGGCTGACGCAATCACCACATAGCGGTCCCCATCCGCACCACGCACATCAAAGCCATAGGTATACCCGCCGGCATCAAACGTTGTTTCCGCCGTGACATACCAAGGAAGATCCACGTCCCCCAGCTGCGCACCTCCCATGCAGTTTGCGCTGTCGAGCTCACAGACGAGAGCCTTGAGACCCGATACGCACTCGTTGTCCTGCGGATCCAAACCATACTTCTCGACTGCCTTGGGCGATATCCACACCACAACGCGATCGGCAGCGGGCGCCACTACAAGGTCCACGTCCTCGTCAACGGGAAACCGATAGCCCTCAGGCTGGCCCTCCATGGCACGAGCGGTCCCCTTGGCCAACCGCTCAAAACCCTCGATCCCATAGGAAAGCCCATGAGCGGTCGCAGCAACCTGGGCCCCGTCCTCAGCGTCCCCAGCAAACGCAAGTCCCGGCACCCAGCAAAGCGCGAGGGTCAAAGCACAGACGACAAGCATGCGGAATCTATTAAGCACGAAAAGCTCCAAGCGAACACAAGGACGGAGTGAGACACAAAACGATGGAATTATCGCGCCAAGCCGCACTACTCGGAAAGCTCAAAGCCGTACTTAGCCCAAATCTTCTGAGCCTTCTTGTTGGTCAGACAGAAGTCGATAAATGCCTTGGCCTCGTCGGCGTGCTCGGAGCTCTCGGCAACGGCGCCCGGGTACACGATGGGCTTGTGCGAATCCTCGGGGCACACGAAGGCCTCCTCGATGCCGTCATAGCGGAAGATATCGGAGCTGTAGACAAAACCGGCCACGCAGTCGCCCGTAGACACATAGGCGGCGGCGGTACCAACTTTGTCGGCCAGTGCGACCTTGTCGGCGATCTCGGGTGCGTACTCGCCATCGTCACCCTCGGCACCGGTGTAGAGGCCCGCGGAGGCCAGTGCCTGATTGGCGTACTTGCCGGCAGGAACGGTCTTGGCGTCGCCGATGGCGATCTTGCCGTCCAGGCTCGCGATGTCGGCGATGGCCTCGACCTTGGTGTCGGAGCCCTCGGCGCGAATGACCACAAGATCGTTGACGAACATATCCTCACGCGTGTCGGCGTCGACGAGCTCGGCGGCCTCGGCGTCGTCCATGGTGCCCTTGGAGGCTGTGATGAGCACGTCGACCGTGGCGCCGGCGCGCATCTGCTCGACAAGGTCGCCGGACGCCTTAAACTGCGTGTCGGCAAAGGTGGTACCGGTCTGGTCGGTGTAGAGCTCCTGAACCTCGGGCAGAGCCTTCTCGAGCGAGTTGGCGGCAAAGACCTGCAGCTCGACAGCCTTCTTGGACGAAATCTTGGCGGAGCCGGCATCGGAACCGGTCGACTCAGGCTCCTTGTTGCCGGAGCAGCCGGCAAGGCCAAGGCCGGCAGCGGCGACAGCGGAGAGTGAGACGAATCCGCGGCGAGAAACCATATCGAACATGTTCAACCCTTTCGGACCTTGTGCCCGGGTACCCCACCGCAGGCTTTATTCTGTAATTAGATTATACTTTCGTGCGAATAATATCAGTGATAAAGATTTCTCGCCTGATAATTTTCTTTTACCAATAACCACGAGACGGCCCGCGCTGTCGATGCATAAAAAGGCGGAGCGACTCGCAAGGTCGCTCCGCCGCAGGTAGTGCGCTTATTTGGTGTGCCCGCCGCCCGCCGTCATCTGGGCCGCATGCTCCAGCTGGTCGCTCACGGCCTCCCAGCTTTCGCGGGCCGCTTTCGTGGATCCCGGAAAGTTGATGACAAGCGTATACCCACGCTGCATGCACACGGCGCGCGAGAGCATGGCGCGGCGCGTCTTGGTCATGGAGTACGCACGGATCGCCTCGGCAATACCCGGCACATCGCGATCGCAGACGGTACGCGTCGCCTCGGGCGTCACATCGCGCATCGAAAGCCCCGTGCCGCCGCAGGTGAGCACGACATTGGCGTGGCACTCATCGGCGGCTTCCACAATGGCATCACCGATCTCGCTGACGTCGTCGCGCACGACCACATGCGAGGCGACCGTCCATCCCTGCGCCTCGATAAGCTCCTCGAGTGCGGCACCCGCCTCGTCCTGGGCAAGGTCGCGCGTATCCGAGCACGTCACGATCGAAATCTTTAGCTCCATAACATTCCTCCTATAGCACCGTGCCCTCAGGCAGGTCGACTCGCACGACATCCACGACATCGCCCGCCTTGAGGTCGCACGGTCCTTCGTCAATACGCAGCAGGCAGTTAGCCCGCTGCATTGTGCCGAGCAGCGCCGAATTCTGTGTCTTGGCCTCGGTCACCAACAGCTCACCGGTCTCGGGGTCGCGCAAAACCGTGGCGCGATCGAAGAAGCGGCGATGCTGTCGCTTTTTCACGCCGTGCGTGAGCGTCGCCTGCTGCACGGGACGCACGCCCTCGGCAAAGCCGCGCATCTTGCGAATCGCCGGACGCGCAAGCATCTCAAAGCCTACATACGCCGCGGCCGGATTGCCTGAAAGTCCCAGGTAGGGCTTACCCCCAAGCAAGCCAAACGTGATGGCCTTGCCCGGACGCATCGAGATGCGATCGAACAGCACCTCACCCTCGCGCCGGACGAGCGCCGTCACGTAGTCGTAGTCGCCTGCCGAGGCGCCACCGCTCGTAATGACAAAATCGCACTCCTGCACGGCACGATGCACCAGCTCGGCAATCGCCTGCTCATCATCGGGCGCAATGCCGTAGAACACGGGCTCGGCTCCTGCATCGAGCGCTTCGGCCATCAACGCCGACGAATTGGAGTCGCGAATCTGCCCGCGCGCCGGCAGCTCACCCGGCGCGACCAGCTCCGTGCCCAGCGAGATAATGCCCACACGCGGCGCGGCATGCACCTTCACGCTCGCATAACCGGCGCTCGCCAACAAGCCGGCGCCCGCCGGAGCCACGACCTCGCCAGCGCGCATCACGACATCGCCGGCATGGGCCTCCTCGGCGGCAGAGCGAACGTTCTCCCCTACCTTGGCAGGCGCCGAGAAGCGAACGCGCGAGCCCTCGTTGCCGTCGCCATCGAGTACGTCGACGATCTCGTACTTCACCACGGCATCGGCACCTTCGGGTACCGGCGCGCCCGTCATGATGCGGACCGTCTCGCCCGCGCCGATTGTGTCCTCAAACACATGGCCCGCGGCCTCGTGTCCGATAACGTCGAGCGTCACCGGCGCCTCGTCAGACGCCTGCGCCAAGTCCGCCGAGCGCACGGCATATCCGTCCATAGCGCTGTTGGCAAACGGCGAGATGTCGATATCGGCCACCGCGTCCTCGGCCAAGGGAAGACCGGCGGCCTGCCACACGGGAATCTCGATGAGATCCGTCGGAGCAACGTGCGACAAAACAATCGATTGCGCATCCTCCAGCGGTATGAGTTTCTCTGCCATATGCACCTCTTAATGCCACGGCGCACAACAAGGGCGCCGATTCATTATGCTTGTCTCAGTATAATCCCCCCGACGCACGACCGTGACTCGGCCTGTACCCGCAAATACACCTGTCGGTTGCAGGCCGCGAAACAGAATGGAAACCAACCCACCGGCTCGTCGCGTTTACCGCGTTTTATAATGCTCGTGTTGCAACCCAAAAGAGGAACGTATGGCTCATAACGACAAACCCGAAAGCGCAAACGAAGCGCAGAATCATTCCCAGCCGCTCGACGACGGCGGATTTTTCTCCCTTAATGACGTCATCACGGCAGGCAGGCATCAACTTACCCGCTCCGAGCATCTCTTGGCTGCCGACACGCGCCGCAACGCCCGCAACCTACTAGCGAGCGCTAAGTTGCTCGTACTCGTCGTCATCGTCTCGCTCGCCATGGGCGTTGCCGCTTGGGCGTTTTTGGCCTCGTTGAATATCGCGACCGACTATCGCGAGCACCATGCGTGGATTTACGCGCTGCTTCCCGTTGTGGGCGTTGCCACCGCATGGGTGTACAAAAATCACGGTCTTGCCGCCAAACGCGGTAACAACCTGGTCATCGACTCCGCTCTGGGCACACGCCTCATCCATATGCGCATGGCCGTCCTCACCTTCGTCTGCTCCACGCTCACGCACCTAACGGGCGGATCGGCCGGTCGCGAGGGGGCCGCGGTGCAGATTGGCGGGACCATCGCCAGCAACATCTCGAGCCTCGCCCACCTCAAAAAACATGACCACCACGACCTCATGCTCGCCGGCATCTCGTCGGCCTTTGGCGCCGTATTCGGCTCGCCCCTTGCTGGAGCTTTCTTTGGCATGGAGATGTGCTTTATCGGCAAGATCGACTACACCGCGGGCATCTACTGCCTGGTCGCCTCGTTTACCGGCTACTTTACGTCACTTGCCTTGGGAACCGAGTACGAGGCGAATGTCATCGCCAGCGTTCCCAACATGACACCACGGACGGTTGTCATCGTTGTTATCAGCGCAATTATCTTCGGTCTGACGGCACGCCTCTTTGCCTGGTCGGTTCGAACCGTCAAAAGCCTTTACGGTCGCTTTATCACCAATTACCTTACTCGCGCACTCGTGGGCGCACTCGTGGTTTTGGCCGCCTATGCCCTCCTTGACGCCTGGGACTACGCCGGCCTTTCCACATGGCTTTCCGGCGCCGGATTTGCAGGCAACACCACCCTGGCGGACGCAGCCATCAAGTTGGTCGTCACAGCGCTTACCCTGGGCGCGGGCTTCCAAGGCGGCGAGGTCACGCCCCTGTTTGGCATCGGTGCGGCACTCGGTGGCTGGATCGGTTGCCTTACCGGGCTTGACCCCAGTTTTCTGGCGGCTCTCGGCATGCTCGGCGTGTTCTGCGCCGGCCTCAACGTGCCCATCACCACCTGCATGATGGCCATCGACCTGTTCCACGGCACGGCCGCCGGGTTCTTTGTCATCGTGGCCTTTATCAGCTACCTAACCGGCGGACACCGCGGCGTGTACCCCGCCCAGCGCATCATCTCACCCAAGCGCCGCTCGCTTATTGTGGATGAGGGAGGTACGGTAGCGGATGCTATCGAGCGCCACAACGACCTGATAGAGTAGATGTAATAATCGCCGTGCAGCCACAATCGGGGGTAATTCGACCTGAGCGCGACCGCACTATCATGTCACACGCCGGGAGTCGCCCCATGCACGCAACTGATTTTGGTCGCACGCTCATCATCGCCAACCCAGCCGCCCAGTCGGGCGCGGCACGCGAAGTTGCCGAGCGCCTGCAACGCTTTTTGGACATGACTGCACGCGCATCCCAGTTTGACCTGGTGCTGACCGAGCGTATGGGACACGCCAAGGAGCTGGCCGCGCAGGCTCAGGGCTATCGCACCGTTATCGCTCTTGGCGGCGACGGCGTGATTCACGAGGTCGTCAACGGGCTTATGACGCAAAAGCAGGACGCCCGCCCCGCTCTTGCCGTCCTGCCCGTGGGCTCCGGCAACGATTTTGCCCAGACGCTCGGTATCGACGATTTCTCCGGCAAGGATTTTGGCGCGCTGCTCACCTGCGAGCTGCAGCATCAGGACATCGGGCGCATTCGCTCGTGGAACCCTGCGAGCGGCAGCGGCGATGCTACCGTTGAGTACTACGACCAGACGCTTTCGGTCGGCATCGATGCCGCCATCGGCCTTGGCACCACCGAGCTGCGCAAAAAGACCGGCTTGACAGGCGCGCCGCTCTACACCCTCTCGGGACTTGAGCAGTTTGGCCTACGCTATCGCAACTATCCTATGACAGTCAGCTTTGACGGCGCGCCCACCGAGCGCGCGAGGGCAATCATCATGGCGATTCAGCTGGGGCCCACGTATGGCTCGGGTTATCGTATCTGCCCCGATGCCGATCCCTGCGATGGCATACTCGACGTCTGCTACGCCTGCGGTCCCGTCCCACGCGCGGTTGCCCTGCCCATGTTCCTTTCGGCCAAAGACGGCCACCATACCAAACTGCCGCCGATTCGCATGCGCCGCTGCCGCCATGCCGAGTTCACCTTTGAGGAGCCCGACTACCCCATTCAGGCCGACGGCGAGCCCATCGTCGCCTCGCGCATCGAAGTCGACATCCTACCCGGCGCCCTCCAAGTCTGGCACCCCACCCGCTAGCAAGACCAGCGAAACAATCGGCTACTCGTCGCTGCCCGGTTTGCGACGGTTAGCCTTTTTAATGGCGTTGAAGTGCTTATCATTGAGCCTGCGCTGGCGCGATCGCTGTGGCACTTTGGTCTTGACGCGACGGCGCGGCGGACGGCCACGACGCTCAAGCTCTGCCCTCAGCTTACGCAGACAACTCGCACGATTCTGAAACTGACTACGGCTCTCGCGCGCCGTCACGGTAATCCCCGAAGGGATATGTTTCATGCGCACCGCCGAGTCCGTCGTGTTCACACCCTGGCCACCCGGGCCCGTCGCACGAAACACCTGAACCTCGCAGTCGCGTGCCAACTCCTCGACTGACATCTCGGCATAGCGCGCATACTCGCGCCATCCCATCTTGTTCTCATCCATATCAACACCTCCCCTTATACAAAAAATGTGACAAAGGGAAAGTCCCTTTGTCACATCGCATACCAATCGCTTGTGTTACGCACTTAGGCGAAGGTAATCTCGCCGGTCTCGCAGTCCATATCGGCGATACGGGCCAGGCTCTCAACGCGGAAGCCGCGCTCGCGGAGCTTATCGCCACCGCCTTGGAAGCCCTTCTCCACCGCAATGCCAATGCCGGATACCTCGGCACCTGCAGCCTCGCAGATCTTGATAAGACCCTCGAGCGCGCAGCCGTTGGCCAAGAAGTCGTCGATGATCAGGACCTTGTCGCCCTCGGACAGGAAGCGCTTGCCAACGATGACCGGGTACTCCTTCTGCTTGGTAAAGGAGTAGATGGTCGTGGCGTACTGCTCGCCGTCGAGGTTGATGGACTGTGCCTTCTTGGCAAAGACCACCGGCACGCCGCCAAAATGCTGAGCCGCGATGCAAGCCATACCAATGCCCGAAGCCTCAATCGTCAGGATCTTGTTGATCTCGACATCCTTGAACAGACGGGCCCACTCAGCGCCCATGTGATCGAACAGCTCAACGTCGCACTGGTGGTTGAGGAAGGCATCAACCTTAAGGACGTTACCGGCCTTTACGATGCCGTCATGGCGAATACGATCCTCAAGCTCCTGCATGGCGCAACCCCTTCTCGCGGCAACGATACCGCGCGATTAATAAACGTTGTTCGATAGTCTACCACGGACCGACCCCCGCCCGTCCCACAAGCCGCATCGCACCACAAACCAGTTTTTTGAGACGGCGCGAATACGTGGCAGGCAGCCTCCCAACACGCTAATGGCGGGCGCGCATCCTCACCAAACGAACCATCGAGAGGACAAAGCCCACGGCTGCCACGGCCATCAACACATAGAACACCGAACGAAAACCAAACAGGAACACATCCGGACGGCCTGCAACAAAACTGGTCACGGCCTCGCCCATCGCCACGCTCATCTGCCCATACAGGATATTCGACGCCACCGTAATGCCCACTGCCATACCCGCATAGCGCGCCAGGCTACCCAGGCTGCCAGCAAAGCCGAGCGCTTCGCGCGGAGCCGAGCCCATGTACAGCGAGTTATTGGGGCTCTGAAAAATCGACGTTCCGCACGACATAAACGCGACACAGCACACGATCACAGGGATGGAAGAGTGCTCGTCGAGCGTGCTTACCGCAAAAAGACCGCACACGTACACACCCAGGCCCACCGCCGTGGGGCCCTCGCAGCCAACGCGGTCCGAAACCGTACCCGAAAGCGGGCCGATAAAGGCATTCACCATCGGCAGCGCCAAAAAGAGCAATCCGGAAATGTCGGAACCAAAGCCGTGGGCGTCCTGAAAATAGAACGGCAGGATAAACTCGGATGCACCGATACCAACGAACACGATGAGCATGCAGGCAAGGTTGATGGTGAAGGCCGAATTTGCAAAGCAGCGACGCGCAGCCTCCGAAAGGGGCATGGGACGCTCGCCCGCCTCGGGCTTAACATGCGGCAACGTGTAGAGCCCCACGATGAACGAGATAACGCCAATAGGCAGGTTGATGAGGAAGATGCTCTCCCAAGGAAAACTTGCCACCAGCATGCCTCCGAGCACGGGGCCGCACATCATACCGAGGGCCACGAAGGTCGCGAGAATGCCCATGGCACGACCGCGCTCGCGCGCCGGAAACGACTCGGTGATGATGCCCATATTGTTTGCCATGGCCGCCGCGCAACCAACACCCTGAACAATGCGCGCCAGAATAAGAACCTCGAGCGAGGCCGACAGGCCACACAGCAGCGAGCCAACCGTAAAGACGATAACACCCAGCTGGAACACGCCCACCTTGCCGCGCACATCGCCCAAACGACCAAACGGCAGCATGGCCACGCACGTCGAAAGCAGATACACCGAGCTCACCAGCTGAATGCGATCGAGGCCCACACCCAGCTCCTTTTGCATCACGGGCAACGCCACGGTCACGACGGTCGAATCCAGACACGCCATAAACGTCATAATGAGCACCGTAAACAAGATTGCCCATTTGTTCTTGCCATGGGTGTCGCCCTCAAGGGCAATGCGCTCGCGGCGCAGCTGCTCTGCGGTTTTCTCCATATCCATCCTTTCGAGTGGCATAACGCAAAAACGGGGCCCCAATCGCCTATAGACAATCGCGATTGGGGTCCCGCCTACGGAATCGGAACTAAAGGTCGCCGAGACAATCTATCGGAATCAGCGCCTTGTACGAAAGCTAGCCTAGCACTGCTCGAGCGCCTGCTCAAGGTCGGCAATCAGATCGGCCGTGTCCTCGAGGCCGCACGATAGGCGCACCATGTCGGCCGAGATGCCGCAGGCGATGAGCTCCTCGTCGTTCATCTGGCGGTGCGTGGCGTTAGCAGGATGCAGGCAGCAGGTGCGGGCATCCGCGACATGCGTGGCGATCTGGGCGAGCTTAAGACTCTTCATAAAGGTCTCGGCCGCCGCGCGACCACCGTTAAAGCCAAAGCTCACGACGCCGCACGTACCGTTGGGCATGTACTTTTGAGCCATGTCATAGTACTTGTCGCCCTCCAGGCCCGGATAGCTCACAAAGCGCACCTTGGGATGGCTCTGCAGGAACTTGGCGACCGCCAGGCCGTTCTCGCAATGACGCGGCATGCGCACATGCAGGCTCTCGAGCGAGCTGTTCAGGAAAAATGCCGCCTGCGGGTTCTGCATGGGGCCAAGATCGCGCATGAGCTGTGCGGTGGCCTTGGTAATGAAGGCGCCCTCGCGGCCGAACTTCTCGGCATAGGTCACGCCGTGATAGCTCTCGTCGGGTGTGGTGAGACCCGGGAACTTGTCCGCATGGGCCATCCAGTCAAACTGGCCGTGGTCGACGATCACGCCGCCCAGGTAGGCCGCATGGCCATCCATATACTTGGTGGTGGAGTGCGTAACGATGTCGGCGCCCCACTCAAAGGGACGGCACATCACGGGCGTCGGGAAGGTGTTGTCGACCATCAGCGGCACACCGTGGTCATGCGCGGCCTTGGCAAAGCGCTCGATATCGAGCACGGCAAGGGCGGGGTTGGCGATGGTCTCACCAAAGACGAGCTTGGTGTTGGGCTCAAAGGCTGCCTCGAGCTCCTCATCGGTGCAGTCGGGGGCAACGAACGTGCAGGTAACGCCCATGCGGCCCATGGTGTGGGCGAGCAGGTTGTAGGTACCGCCGTAGATAGCGGAGCTTGCGACCACGTGATCGCCGGCACCGGCCACATTAAAGATCGCCAGGAAGTTCGCAGCCATGCCCGAGCTCGTGAGCATCGCCGCGGCACCGCCCTCCATCTCGCAGATCTTGGCGGCAACCAGGTCGCACGTGGGATTCTGCAGGCGGCTGTAGAAGTAGCCCGACTCCTCCAAGTCAAACAGCTTGCCCATATGCTCGGACGTGTCGTACTTCCACGTGGTGGACTGATAGATGGGCACCTGGCGCGGCTCCGCATCGCCCGGGCGATAACCGCCCTGAACACACGTGGTACCGATGGTCTGCTCACTCATATTTAGCTCCCTTGCCTGGGTTACATTTTTATTCGGTTCACGATACCGCTACCCCGCACCCCTCTCAACCCATCCTCAAGGTAGGTTATTGGACAGATACATCGGGCTCATTTGCCCCACACTTAGGTATTGGTACGACAATAACGGCGAGATATGCACAAAGCTCTCGATGAACGAATGCGTCGGCAAGGGTACCATAGGCGGGTACACCGCAACCAAGGAGACAACGATGAAGCACATCGATACGACCCAGCTCGACACCACCGATTGTCAGGCTCAGGCTGCCGAATACCACGCCCGTGGCTTTAACTGTGCCCAGGCCGTCGCCTGTACGCTCGCGCCAGCCGTCGGCCTCGATCCCCAGATTGCCTTTACTCTCACCGAGGGCTTTGGCGCCGGCATGGGCGGCATGACCGAAACCTGCGGCGCCATCTCGGGCGCCGTGGCCATCATGGGCTTCGTGATGAGCGACGGCATGGAAAACCCCAAGACCAAGGGCCAGACCTACAAGCTGTCGCGCGAGGTCGCCAAGCGTTTTGGCGAGAAGAACACGACGACCATCTGCGGCACGCTCAAGGGCATCGGATCGGATAAGGGACCGCTGCGCAGCTGCCCCGGCTGCATCGACGATGCGGTCGAGATCGCCTGCGATGTGCTAAAGCAGCTCGCCGAGTAAACGGCAGCGACATAAAACGACGGCCGGCGCGCTTGGGATCCATCCAAAAGCACGCCGGCCCTCGTCGTTAGAACTCGGCAAATTCGGGGGCGCCGACCTCAATCTGCTCGCGCCCCGCCATAAGCTCGCGCATCTTAGCGCAAAACGGTTCCTGCTCCCCCGCCTTAAACACCAAATGAATCGTCACAGCGTCCGCGTAATCGGTGTCCGAAACCTTGGCACCGCAATCCTGCGCCAAACGAAGCACCTGCTCATACTGCGGATAGGCCACATGCGCGTCAACGGGCACGACGCTCGTCATCTCGACGATCTGCCCGGCATCCTGAGCCGCGGCCACCGCCGCCTGCGTCGCCGCGGTATAGGCGCGTACCAAGCCTCCGGGCCCCAGCAGCGTGCCGCCAAAATAGCGCGTCACCACGCAACAAACATTTTTGAGTCCTACGCCGCGCAGCACCTCGAGCGTCGGCATGCCGCTCGTACGGCTCGGCTCACCGTCATCGCTCTGACGCTCGCGCCCATCGACCAAAATCCACGCGGGAACATTGTGCCGAGCATCGTAATGACGCTTGCGAACCATCTCGATAAAGGCATTTGCCTCATCTTCGGACTCAATATGGACCAGCTGGGCAATAAACCGGCTTTTGCGGTCCACAAACTCGCCCGAAACCTCAATATTCGATTGCAGAGTAAAATAGCTGACCAACAAAGACCCTCAACAAAATAAAGCGCAGCAACAAACAGCCTCAATAATACGATAACCCTAGTAAAAAGAATGACAACGCCGATGATTCCGTCAACGAAAGCGAGAACCCGTCAGCGCGAGCAAGGTGCCTTGAAAGCCGAGGGCATTGACCTTATGGTCATGCCCGAAGGCTTGAAAGGCAGATTGCCGCGCTGACGGGTTCGCAGCGTCAACAAAGTGCCGAGTGGGCCGATAAGCCGGGTTCTGTCGTGAACGGTCATTTATCTTGTCTGCACGTTACCGTGCAGCTCCACGCACGCTACCCGAACGCGGACCGGGCCGGCCCATAGCGTTCCTATTCGCGCTTGCTCCGGATGGGGCTTGCCAAGCCGCCATGTTGCCACGACGCTGGTGGTCTCTTACACCACCGTTTCAGCTTTTCCCTTTACGCCTTGCGGCGCAGGTGGGAGTCTTCTTTTCTGCGGCGCTTTCCGTCGGATCACTCCGCCCGGCCGTTAGCCGGCATCCCGCCCTCTGGAGCCCGGACTTTCCTCACGCGTACTGCAAGCAGCACATCGCGCGACCGTCTGGCCCACTCAGCAGTGCAAGAGTGTAACACACCGTTACCGCAGGCAATGGCACAACGCAAACGCTCGACACGATAAACCAAGAACCCTTGATTATCGACTTTATCCGAACACCTCCCACATTCATCCGCACA